>NZ_CBFIEO010000006.1:0-62340 GCF_965661665.1 Cognatiyoonia sp.
AAACGGGCTACGCGCAAACAGTATTCGGCTGAAGAGAAGATCCGGATTGTACTGGATGGGTTGCGCGGCGAGGACAGTATTGATGAGCTGTGCCGTCGTGAGAGAACATCTCAGGGCCTTTATTATAAATGGTTCAAGGACTTCATGGAAGCTGGAAAGTAACGGCATGCCGGTGACACAGCGCGTGCAGCGACAAGCGACAAGGTTAAAAACCTTCGCCGCGAAGCCCGTGACCTGAAGGAGGTTGTGGCAGAGTAAACGCTTGAGCTTCGGCTGCTCAAAAAAAGCATGGTTGGAGATGGGGCGACGACGAATGAGATACCCCGCATCTGAGAAGCTGGAGATCATTCGGTTGGTCGAAGAAAGTCATCTCTCGGCACGCCGGACATTGGCCAAGCTGGGTATCCCCCGCACCACATTCTATCGCTGGTATGATCGGTATCTACAGCGTGGCGAGGCCGGTCTGCATGACCAATCTCCCAAACCTAAGCATGTCTGGAACCGGGTGCTCATCGAAGTGAAGCGCAAGGTCGTGGATCTTGCTCTGAAAGAAACGGAACTGTCACCGCGCGAGCTGACTGTCACGTTCACCGACCAAGAGCGCAGCTTTGTGTCGGAATCCACAGTGTACCGCACGCTAAAGGCGCATGACTTGATTACCAGCCCTGCTTTCATCGTGCTGAAAGCCGCGAATGAATTTGAGCATAAGACAACGGCCATCAACCAGCTTTGGCAAACCGATTTTACCTATCTGAAGGTTCTGGGTTGGTGCTGGTTCTATCTCAGTATTGTTCTGGACGATTTCAGATTCATGTCGCCCATAAACCACGCCTACTTAGCGACAATGGGTCCAGCTATGTCTCGAGCAATTTAGCTGAATGGCTACAAGGCAAGGGTATGAAGCAATCACGCGGTGCGCCATATCATTTTCAGACTCAAGGCAAAATTGAACGATGGCATCGAACCTTGAAGAACCGGATCTTGCTGGAGAACTACTTCCTGCCGGGCGATCTCAAAGCCCAGATTGAAGCCTTCGTCGATCACTACAACCATCAGCGCTACCACGGGAGTCTCAACAACGTCACACCTACTGACATCTACTTCGGACGGGACAAGGCCATTCTGAAGCAACGAGAAAGGATCAAACAGAAGACCTTCGAAACGCGATGCTTGCGTCAAAGAAAACGCGCCGCATAATCACACCAACCAGATGAGCAGAACACTCTCTTAGGTTAGGAAGCTCTTGGTTCCAATAATTTTGACGACGGACACGTTATGGATGAATCGAAAGAAAAGAGTATCGGGGGGAGCGCTGCCTTTTGGATTACCAAGAGAGTGGCTGATCTTTTTGTTTCTTTCGCTTTGCTACCGTTGGGGTGCTTTGCATGCTTAATTCTGCTTATTCTTAACCCATTTCTGAACCCGGGTTCGTTGTTCTTTTCTCAAACGCGTGTTGGTAAGCGAGGGCAACTGTTTAACATATACAAATTCCGTACGATGATAGGCGATGCCGCTGAGTACAAATTTGCCGTTGATGAGACGAATCGGATCACGCCTTTTGGGCGCTTTATGAGGCAGTTTCGGATCGATGAACTGCCTCAGGCCTTGAATGTCCTGAAAGGTGAAATGAGCTTCATCGGGCCAAGACCTGAACAGCCAAATTTCGTTGAGCAATATAGAGTGCAGATCAAATCCTATGATCATCGGCATCTCATTCGGCCTGGAATTACTGGATTGGCGCAAGTTGAAATGGGCTACACCTATGATGAACACGGCACCAAAGGAAAACTGAAGTACGACCTTCAGTACTTGAAAAAAAGCGGATTTCGGATGGAATTCTATATAATTTGGGAAACCTTGATTACGATTTTTACTGGGTTTGGTGCAAAATGACCTCCGATAAGGCGCGGATTCTATTGACTGGTGGACTCGGCTATATAGGGTCTCATACCTACCTGGCACTTCTCGAAGCCGGATATGAAGTAACCATCATTGACAACTTTCATAATTCAAGTCGGTTGGTTCTAGAACGGCTCGCACATTTGGGTGGCGAATCTGTAGATTTTGTCGAATGCGACGTGCGGAACAAACAGCACATCACACAGTTATTCAAAGATCGTAACTTCAAGGCGGTCGTGCATTTCGCGGCTTGGAAGGCTGTCGGAGAATCCGTCGAGCAATCGATCGCTTACTTTGGAAATAACATTGGAGGTTTACTCAACCTTCTAGATGTCATGGCACAATTTGATGTGAAACGTATGGTTTTCTCTTCCAGTGCTACTGTTTATGGAGAGCCTCAGTATTTGCCGATCGATGAAGCACATCCAACAAGCTCGACCAATCCATATGGCTATACGAAGAAGTCATCTGAAGAAATTTTGGGTCAGGTCAAAGACAGTAATCCTGAATGGAATTTTGGTATCTTGAGATATTTTAATCCTGTTGGAGCTCATCGGAGTGGTGAAATTGGTGAAAGCCCATTGGGGAAACCGGCAAATTTAGTTCCGTTCGTTGGTGACGTTGCGGTTGGCAAGCGGGACAAAGTGGTCGTTTTTGGCAGTGATTTTGATACTCCCGATGGAACGGGTGTAAGGGACTACATCCACATTGAAGATTTGGCAGAAGGTCATGTCGCTTCGCTAAATTTGCTTCTTCACAAAGATCAATCACACACAGTGAATCTCGGAACGGGAAAGGGGCTCTCTGTTCTTGAAGTGATCGAAACCTACAGCCGTGTTAGCGGTCAAGAAATTCCATTTACTATTGGTGATCGAAGGGCTGGCGATATTGCCCAATGTTACGCCAATTGTGATGCAGCTAAATCAGTCCTCGGTTTCGAGGCAAAACGATCTATTGAAGAGATGTGTCGTTCGAGCTGGCAATGGGTTTCCAAAAACTACGTTGCAGTTGGAAATACAACAGAAGATACAATCTAGTATGTTTTCAAAGACGCAAAACCATTTTAGATCAAGATATCCGTACGCTTATTCTATGGCTAAGTCGGCCATAAAAGTCAGCGGAGCGGTGTTTTCTCGTCCCCGAACATTACCATCAGATACATTTGTATTCGGCTCAAGCTTTGATGAGAGCTTTTTTGGCTATCACGATAGCCTGCCACGCAACGACAAGGGCGTGCTTTTTTCAAGGGATAAGGGATGGACAATCGTTTGTCGTAGCGGCTGAAGTCTCCGAGACAATCTGTGAAATTCAAACGAGCGCAACGAACTGGCAGCAAGGCAACCGATGTCAATGGGTCTCCGATACCCGCTTTGTTTTTAACGATATCAAGTCGGACCGGAACATTTCTGGTTTTCCGCATAATTTAGAAGCAGAGGCTACTTTAGAACTTGCGTCGCCCGTATTGTCCAAACTGTCCGTCGTCAGAATTATTGGAACCAAGAGTGGCGTAAGCTAAGAGAGTTTTCTGTCCATATGGTGTGATACCTTAAGTTGCCTCTATTCAGCCGCCTCCAGGTAATCCTCCATTGGTGGGCAAGTACAGACCAAATTCCGATCGCCGTAGACGTTGTCGACGCGGTTGACGGGCGGCCAGTATTTGTCGACGCGGAACGCACCAGCGGGGAAGCAGCCTTGTTCGCGCGTATAGGGGCGGTCCCAATCGCCGACGAGGTCTTCGACTGTATGCGGGGCATTCTTGAGCGCGTTGTTCTCCCCGTCGATATTGCCCTCTTCGATTTCGGCAATCTCTGCACGGATCGACAGCATCGCATCGCAAAAGCGATCAAGCTCTGCTTTATTCTCGGATTCCGTCGGCTCCACCATCAGGGTGCCCGCCACGGGCCAGCTCATCGTAGGCGCGTGGAATCCGCTGTCGATCAAGCGTTTGGCGATATCGTCGACTGTCACGTGAGCGCTGTCGGCGAAGGGACGCGTGTCCAAAATGCACTCATGCGCGATGCGGCCCGTCGGTCCGGTGAACATGATGTCGAATGCGCCTTCGAGCCGCTTCGCGATGTAGTTGGCGTTCAAGATTGCGATGCGTGTGGCTTGGGTCAGCCCCTCCCCGCCCATCATTAAGCAATAGGCCCAGCTGATCGGCAACAAAGACGGTGAACCAAAGGCCGCAGCCGAGACCGCCCCTTCACCACCGTTCGGATCACCGGGCAAATGCGCAATCAAGTGGTCTTTCACCCCAATCGGACCCATGCCGGGGCCACCACCGCCGTGCGGGATGCAGAAGGTTTTATGCAGATTGAGGTGGCTCACGTCGCCGCCCAGATCGCCAGGGCGCGACAAGCCAACCATTGCGTTCATGTTCGCGCCATCAATGTACACCTGACCGCCGTGGTCATGGGTGATCTTTGTCACCTCGGTCGCGGTTTCCTCAAACACGCCGTGGGTCGAGGGGTATGTAATCATGCAGCCAGCAAGGTTCTCTGAATGCATCTCAGCCTTCGCGCGGAAATCGTCCAGATCAATGTCGCCATTTTCAGCCGATTTGATTGGGACAACTTTCCAACCCACCATTTGAGCCGAAGCGGGGTTGGTCCCATGTGCAGACATCGGGATCAGGCAAACGTTTCGATGCCCCTGCCCCTGCGCCTGGTGATAAGACGCAATCGTCAAAAGCCCCGCATATTCACCCTGCGCGCCAGAGTTCGGCTGCATCGAAATCGCGTCATAACCTGTGATGTCACAAAGCTTCACCGACAGATCATCGATCATCTCATGATACCCTGCGGCCTGATCTTTGGGCGCATAAGGGTGAAGTAGCGAAAACTCACGCCAACTCACCGGCATCATTTCAGCGGCGGAGTTCAACTTCATCGTGCAGGAGCCTAACGGGATCATCGCGCGGTCCAGCGCAAGATCACGATCCGCCAAGCGCCGCATGTAGCGCATCATCTCTGTTTCCGCGCGGTTCATGTGGAAGACCTCGTGGGTCAGGTAATCCGACGTCCGGATGAGCTTTTCGGGCATGGAATAATGCGGCGTGTAGTCCTTATCCTCACGATCCACACCGAACGCCCGCCAAACAGCCTCCAAAGTTGCTGGCCGTGTCCGTTCGTCCAAGGTGATGCCCACCTTCGTCTTGCCGACCGCGCGCAGGTTGATCCCCTCATCCACGGCAGATTTCATCACCGCTTGCTGGAGCGGGCCAACCTCGACCGTGATGGTGTCAAAGAACACCTTGGGTCGAACGTCAAAACCTGCGTTCTTCAAGCCCTCGGCCAGCCGTGCGGTTTTCCGATGGATACGCTGCGCGATAGCCTTGAGGCCTTGAGGTCCGTGGAAGACCGCATAGAATCCGGCCATCACCGCCAACAGCGCCTGTGCGGTGCAGACGTTCGACGTCGCCTTTTCGCGGCGGATGTGCTGTTCGCGGGTTTGCAGCGACAGACGGTAGGCGCGGTTGCCATGTGCATCAATCGACACGCCGACAATCCGCCCAGGCATATTGCGGCCATAGGCAGATTTCGTCGCCATGTACGCCGCGTGCGGTCCGCCGTATCCAATCGGAACACCAAAGCGCTGCGTGCTGCCTACTGCAATATCAGCCCCCATCGCGCCCGGCTCTTTCAACAGCGTAAGCGACAGAGGATCGGCGGAGATGATACCAATCGCCTTTTGCTCTTGCAGGGCTGCCATCTCATCGGTGAAATCGCGCAGGTGCCCGTAGGTCCCGGGATATTGGAAGATCGCGCCAAAGACCGCGCTGGCGTCCAGATCGTCCGGCGCCCCGACGATGATTTCTATCCCCAACGGGGCCGCGCGGGTTTTCATCACCGCGATGTTTTGCGGATGGCAGTTCTCATCAACGAAGAAGGCTTTAACCTTTGATTTCGACACCCGCTGGGCCATCGTCATTGCTTCCGCGCAAGCGGTTGCTTCGTCGAGAAGGGAAGCGTTGGCAATCTCCAACCCTGTCAGATCACACACCATTGTCTGGAAGTTCAAAAGCGCCTCCAAACGCCCCTGCGAAATCTCCGGCTGATACGGCGTGTAGGCCGTGTACCACGCGGGGTTTTCGAGGATGTTCCGCTGGATCGCGGGCGGCGTGACTGTGCCGTGATACCCCTGCCCGATGAGCGAGGTAAGAACCTTGTTCTTGGACGCTGTGACACGCATGTGGTGCAGCAATTCCCGCTCTGACTTTGCCTTGCCAAAATCCAGCGGCTCTTTCTGCCGGATTTGCTTCGGCAACGTGTCATCGATCAGTGCGTCCAGACTTTCTGCACCGACCACTTTCAACATCTCCTCCATCTCCGCAGGGGATGGGCCGATGTGACGGCGGTTGGCAAAGTCGTAGGGCAGATAATTTGTTGGCTCAAATGTCATGACACGTCTCCCGAATGCGCGTTATTCGACCATTGCTTTGTAAGCGGCTTCATCCATGTACTCGTCCATTTGAGACGGGTCGGACGGCTTGATTTTGAAGAACCAGCCTTCTTCCATCGGATCGTCGTTCACCTTCGCAGGTTCATCGGCCAAGGCTTCGTTAACTTCGACGATCTCACCATCGAGTGGCGCCAAAATGTCGGAGGCAGCTTTGACCGATTCGATCACCACAACCTCATCGTCTTTCGACACTTCGGTGCCGGTTTCTGGCAGTTCAACAAAAACAATGTCGCCCAGCTGCGTTGCCGCGTGTTCTGTGATCCCGACGATGATCAGATCGCCGTCGTGCTTCAGCCATTCGTGCTCTTCTGTGAATTTCATGGGGGTCCCCTCCTGTCTTATCGTTTGAAATTTGCAGGTGTGAACGGCAGCGCCGTCACGGTGAGCGGAAGGCGTTTGCCCCTCAGCTCACCATATACTGTTGTGCCAATCGCAGATTGCGCCTTGGGAACGTATCCCATCGCAACGGGCCGCTCGACCGTGGGGCCAAACCCGCCGGAGGTGATCTGACCGATCTGATCTGTGCTGTCTGCGCTGGCAAAAAGTGGAACGCCTTCGCGCATCGGAGCGCGGCCTTCGGGCAACAAGCCGACGCGCTTGCGCGCAGGCCCGTCGTCAAACTCTCTCAAGATGCGGTTCGCACCGGGGAAGCCCTCTGCCCGCACACCACCCGTACGGCGGACCTTCTGAATGGCCCAGGTCAGCCCAGCCTCAACTGGCGACGTCCCTTCATCAATGTCGTGACCATAAAGGCAAAGCCCCGCCTCCAGCCGCAAGGAATCCCGCGCGCCAAGGCCAATCGCCTCCACATCCTCTTGCGCCAGCAACGCTGCGGTCAGTTGTACCGCCTGCGCCTCTGGCACCGAAATCTCATAACCATCCTCGCCTGTATAGCCAGAACGGGACACCCAGCACTCTACGCCCACCAACTCCACAGTCGCCACATCCATGAAGGCCATATCAGCGACCACTGGGCTGAGACAGCTCAAAGCTGCCTCAGCCGATGGCCCTTGCACCGCAATCAGCGCTCGATTCGTGATTGGTGTGACGGTCAAAGCTGGCTCCAACGCCGCTTTCAACCGCGCAATGTCGGCGTCTTTGCAGGCAGCGTTCAACACCATGAACATGTGGTCGCCGCGGTTGGCGAACATCAGATCGTCTTCGATCCCGCCCGCCTCATTCGTGAAGAACCCATAACGCTGACGCCCTTCGGCCAAATCGATTGCATTCACGGGGATCAGCGCCTCAATAGCTTCGGCCACCACAGAATAGGGCGCACCATCTATTCGGACTTGTCCCATATGGCTGACATCAAAAAGACCGGCCTTCGTTCGCGTCTGGACATGCTCTTTCATCACGCCAAGGCTGTACTGAACGGGCATCTCATAACCCGCAAACGGCACCATCTTGGCGCCCAACCCGACATGCAGGTCAAAAAGCGGTGTGCGCAACAGATCAGACATCTGTCTCTCCTAATTCGCTCGCAGTGACCTGAGATCGGGGCGAGGCATCCATTTGCGCAAGTAGCCTTGCGCAGCGATGCCCCCTCTGTCCTTTTGCCTGAGATCGTTATCCCTTCGGCGCGCGCTTTTGCGTCTCTCCAGAGTCTTACGTCACCGCACCGGTCCATTGGCCTGAGAGATTACCGGGGCGGTTGCTCCTTCGGCACGGACGATTCCGTTCTCCCGATGCGATAAACGTTTCGTATCGGAAACATATTTCCCAAGCAAGTCACCTTTGATTGAACCGCACCAATTTTCCATCAAAGTTTCCCTAAGGGAAGGACCTAGAAATCATCAACAATCCAAGACCCATCCGGCTTTTTCCTTTGAAAACAGAAGACTTAGAAAAAAAACGTTGTGCAATTCAAAAATCGGGGGAACACTGCTCGTATCAATAAATGCGAGTCTCTTGGGTGGGATGACAGCGTTCGATTAGAAACCGAACCACCGATCAACAGCACGACAGACGTTTCAACGTCCCGGGCCGTCTTGGCCAGTAAGCTGTTTATTCTTACCTTTCCAGACCAACGCATACGTAAAAACAGAGAGGGTATAATGACTAAACTTACCGGTATTCTGGCTGTTGCGGCGCTGATGTCGTCCACAGCTATTGTGAATGCGGAAACGCTCCGTTGGGCGCGCGCTGGTGACGCGCTGACGCTGGACCCACATTCCCAGAACGAAGGCCCATCCCATACGATGCGCCACCAGATGTATGAGCCGCTGATCATCCGTGACACAGCAGGCAACTTCGTTCCAACACTGGCCACAGACTGGGCACCAAGTCCTGATGATCCGAACGTCTGGGTCTTCAACCTGCGCCAAGGCGTAAAATTCCACGACGGTGCTGACTTCAACTCCGAAGACGTGGTGTTCAGCATCAACCGTGCGAAACAGCCAAACTCCGACATGAAAGAGCTTTTGAACTCGATTGTCGAAGTGCGTGCAACAGGCGACTATCAGGTTGAGTTCGTCACAGATGGCCCGAACCCGATCCTACCATCCAACCTTACAAACCTCTTCATGATGGACAAAGGTTGGACTGAAGCGAATAACACCGTGAACGTGCAGGACTTTGAAGGTGGTGAGATCACCTATGCCACAACAAACGTCAACGGCACGGGTGCGTACACCCTCGTCAGCCGCGAACCAGACGTGAAAACCGTCATGGCGCGCAATGAGAACTATTGGGGCATTGATGAGTACCCAATGGAAGTCAGCGAAATCGTCTACACCCCTATTCAGAACGCAGCGACCCGTGTTGCAGCACTTCTGTCCGGTGAGGTGAATTTCCTGCAGGACATGCCAGTGCAAGACTTGGCACGTGTTGATGAAGCCGACGGACTGGTAGTCAAAAAGGCCCCTCAAAACCGCGTCATCTTCTTTGGTATGAACCAAGGTGCTGCGGATCTTGAGGCTGACGACGTGGAGGGTGCAAACCCACTCGCAGATCTGCGCGTGCGCAAAGCAATGTCCATGGCCATCAACCGCGATGCGATCCAGCAAGTCGTGATGCGCGGCCAGTCAGAGCCTGCAGGCATGATCGCACCGCCATTCGTTAACGGCTGGACTGCTGAGATGGACGGAGAAAGCTCCACTGATGTTGAAGGCGCAAAGGCGCTGATGGCTGAAGCAGGTTATGGTGATGGTTTCTCCATCCGTCTCGACTGCCCGAACGACCGCTACATCAACGATGAAGCCATCTGTCAGGCGGCTGTTGGTATGCTAGGTCAAATCGGGATCACAGTGAACTTGGAAGCCATTCCAAAGGCGCAGCACTTCCCGAAGATCACAGACAGCAAGACAGACTTCTACATGCTGGGCTGGGGTGTTCCGACATACGACTCCGAATACATCTTCAACTTCCTCGTTCATGGTCGTGAAGAAAGCATCGGGTCTTGGAACGGCACAGGCTACGACAACGACGAGATCGACGTTTTGATCGAGTCACTGGCCTCCAACACCGATCTCGATCAGCGGAACGCAGATATTGCCACGATCTGGCGTGCGGTTCAGGACGATCAGCTTTACATCCCAATCCACCACCAGGTGTTGAACTGGGGTATGGCTGAAAACGTCGGCGTCGAAGTTGACGCAGAAGACCAGCCGCGCGTGAAGTTCTTCACTATGAACTAAAACAAGACCGTTGGCCGCATCATTAATGGTGCGGCCAGCGTTTTCTATTGGCTTGACGGGGCCCTGCCCCCCACGGACAATGAAGGGCGACGTTGCTTTCATTCATCCTTAAACGCATCGGCCAGTCTGTCTTGGTGTTAATCATCACAGGCGCCATCGCCTTTTCTATGTTCCGATTTGTGGGCGACCCGATCGACAACATGCTGGGCCAAGAACGTACCCTTGAAGACGTAGAGCGATTGCGCGCACAGCTCGGGCTCGATCAGTCCGTCTTCGTCCAATATTTCAAGTTTTTGCAGGGGGCCATCCAAGGCAATTTTGGCGTCAGCTATCGTCAGGGGCGCGAAGTCTCGGAAATCCTGCTCGAACGCGCACCTGCAACGCTGGAACTTGCCGCCGTCTCCGCCATCTTCGCGGTGGTCGTGGGCATCGCACTTGGCGTCTTCACGGCGATCCGGCGCAATGGCTTTACCGCCAACTTCATCATGTCGGCGTCACTCATCGGCGTCTCGCTTCCCACATTCTTGATCGGCATCTTGCTCATCTACCTCTTCTCCGTTGAACTCGGCTGGCTTCCCAGCTTCGGACGGGGGGAGGTCGTGGACCTCGGCGGCTGGACGACAGGCTTTTTCACGGAGAGCGGGTTAAAAGCCCTGATCCTGCCGTCGATCACCCTCGGGCTTTACCAGATGACACTCATCATGCGGCTGGTCAGGTCCGAAATGCTCGAAGTCCTCCGACAAGACTACATCCGCTTCGCCCGCGCCCGTGGCTTGGCCGAACGCACGATCAACTTCCGCCATGCACTGAAAAACACGATGGTCCCCGTGATTACGATTATCGGCTTGCAACTGGGTGCGATCATCGCTTTCGCCATTATCACGGAAACCGTATTCCAATGGCCGGGCCTTGGCCTGCTTTTCATCAACGCGATCCAGTTCGTCGACATCCCCGTGATGGCTGCCTACCTCATGCTGATCTCTGTGATGTTCGTGATGATCAACCTGCTGGTGGACATCCTTTATGCCTTCATTGACCCCCGCTTGAGGGTATCGACCTGATGACTGATCAAACCGCCCCAACACCCCCGACCCGCCTGCGCCGTGCGCTAGACAGTGACCTGTTCTACGCCTTCAAACGCTCGCTGATTGCGATGGTCTCCACCTTTGTTGCGCTGCTGCTGATCCTGTCCGCGGTATTCGCGCCACTGGTCGCCACGTCGAACCCGTTCGACCCATCGACGCTAAACCTGATGAACGGCTTCTCCGCCCCGATGGAGCCGAATGCGTTTACCGGAGAAACCTTTCTCATGGGCACCGATGACCAAGGGCGGGACGTCTATTCCACCATCCTCTACGGGATGCGCATATCGCTCTTCGTGGGGTTCGCTGCGGTGCTCTTGGCCGTTGTGCTTGGCATCATCCTTGGACTGCTGGCGGGTTACTTTGGTGGCTGGACTGACAGCATCATCATGCGCGCCGCTGACGTGCAACTGACCTTCCCATCCATCCTCGTTGCTATGTTGATCTTTGGGATCGCCAAAGGCATCACGCCGGTCGAATACCGCGACCAAATGGCGATCTGGGTGCTGATCCTCGCCATCGGCCTGTCGGACTGGGTGCAATTCGCCCGCGTGGTGCGCGGTGCGACGCTGGTTGAGAAATCCAAAGACTACGTCGCCGCTGCCCGCCTCATCGGGCGCAAACCTTTCGCAATCATGCTGCGGCATATCCTGCCCAATATCCTGTCACCTGTGCTGGTCATCGCGACAATCTCCCTCGCCCTTGCGATCATCGCCGAAGCCACACTCAGCTTCTTGGGCGTCGGAGCACCACCAACCCAACCCTCCCTTGGCACACTCATCCGCATCGGCCAAGGTTTCCTCTTCTCGGGCGAATGGTGGATCCTCTTCTTCCCCGCCTGCACGCTTCTGGCCCTCGCCCTCTCCGTCAACCTGCTGGGCGACTGGCTCCGCGACGCGCTGAACCCGAGGCTGAAATGACCGAACCCGTCCTCTCCATCCGCAACCTCACGGTTGAAATTCCCACCCGTCACGGGCTTTTCAAACCTGTGCGCAACGTCAGCTACGATATTCATCCCGGTGAAATCCGTGGTGTCGTGGGGGAAAGCGGCGCTGGTAAGTCGATGACCGGCAACGCGGTCATTGGCCTGCTCGACGATCCAGCGAAAATTGCTGAGGGCGAGATCTGGCTCAACGGACGCCGCATCGACAACGTCAGCACTGCAGAGAAACGCGCGATCCGGGGCAAAGAGATAGGCATGATCTTCCAAGATCCGCTGACCTCCCTCAACCCACTCTTCACCATCGGCGAACAACTGGTGGAAACGATCCAGCTCCACCTCAACGTGTCGGCGTCGGAGGCAAAGGCGCGTGCCCTCGCCCTCCTCGACCGCGTATCTATCCCAAACCCGAAAGAGCGTTTCAACCAATACCCGCACCAATTCTCCGGCGGGATGCGTCAGCGGGTGGTGATCGCACTAGCGCTCTGCTCCGAACCCTCCGTCATCGTCGCGGACGAGCCGACAACCGCGCTCGACGTCTCGATCCAAGCGCAAGTGCTCGACCTCATCAAAGAGCTGGCCGAAGAACGCAAAGTGGGTGTGATCTTTGTCACCCACGACATGGGCGTCATCGCCGACACGACCGAAGAAGTCACAGTGATGTACGCGGGCGAGGTTGTGGAAAGCGGACCGACCGATCAAATCCTTAGCCACCCAATCCACGAATACACCAAATCCTTGATCTCTGCCGTGCCGCGGCCGCAAGTGAAGGTCCACCGCTTCCCGCAAGTCAGCTACGGCGGGCGGGAGACGACGTTCAAGATCGAAGACCTCGCCCGCAACTGGGACAGGTCGAAATCCTCGAAAACGGGGACACTGGTTGAGGTGCAAGGCGTTACCAAAAAGTTTGTTGAGAAATCCGCGATCCTGCCGTCGATGCGCAAATACTTCACCGCCGTCGACAACGTCTCCTTCGATATCAAAGATGGGGAGGTGTTCGGCCTCGTCGGGGAAAGCGGCTCCGGCAAATCCACCGTCGCCCGCATGATCGCCACGCTCTATGACACAGACGGCGGCAGCATCTTGTTTGACAGTGATGAAATCACGAAGATGGATGCTGATGCGCTGACGGCCTATCGCAACGAAATCCAGATGATCTTCCAAGACCCGTATTCAAGTCTCAATCCACGGATGAAGGTCGAACAGATCGTGGGTGAGCCGTTGAGCCACCTGAAGCTCCTGCCCAAAGACCAGATCAGGGGCCGCGTGTTGGAGCTTTTGGACCGTCTGGGCTTAGGTGAAGAGGCTGGCGTCAAATATCCGCATGAGTTTTCTGGCGGTCAACGACAGCGTATTTCTATCGCGCGCGCGCTTGCCACTCAGCCGCGCTTTCTCATCTGCGATGAGCCAACCAGCGCTTTGGATGTGTCAATCCAAGCGCAGATCCTCAACATCCTGAAAGACTTGCAAGAGCATCTGGGTCTCACCATGCTCTTCATCAGCCACGATCTGCCTGTGGTTCGCCAGATGTGCGACCGCGTCGGTGTGATGAAGCAGGGCCAGCTTGTGGAAGTGCAAGAAACCGAAAGCCTCTTCAACAACCCGCAACACCCCTATACGGTGCAACTCTTGGAATTAATGCCAAGGCTCGCGCAGTTGGAGGCTTAGAGGGCCTCGCCACGCCTGACGGCAGCTTCGACGGTAGCGATATCCTCTGCGCTTAGACCATAATCCCGCGCTGCAACCTCCGCGCTGAGGTACCCGCGCGCCAGATCGCGTTTAACCAAAGCCACATCACGCTCCGCCGGATCGCCGTAACCCGCGCCGCCAGGGAAGGCCATCATCACTTTGCGGCCATGTGGGACGAACTGTTTGCCTTTCACATGCATCGCTGTACCGTCGTCTTGTGCGATGGTTGTGGGCGCCCCTTCGTGACCGCCGCGCCGCCCTTTGGCGGGATGCTGACCACGGTCGAACATGGCTTGGATATCGAACTCATGCCCCACCATCGCGCCCACTACCATAAACTGACCTAGCCCGCCACGGGTCTTGCCCGCGCCACCGCTGTCAGGACGCAACTCCTTGCGCCAGATGATGACAGGGCCCGCGTGTTCCGTCGCCTCAATCGGCATCGTCATCACGCCGGAAGGGAAAGCCGTGGCATTCAGCCCGTCATACTCAGGCCGCGCCCCTGATCCGCCAGAATTGAAGGTGAGTACTTCTGACCGCCGCGCATCGAGCGGGACGGGTGCATCGGTGCGAGGACGCAAAGACACTTGGAAATTGCACAGACATCCGGCCCCTTCCGCAGGCACCAAACCCGGCACGATCTTGTCAAAAGCGTTGAACACAGCATCCGGCACGAAATGCCCGACGATATGACGCAAGGCGACTGGGGCCGGATGCACCGCGTTCACAATCGTCCCTTCTGGCGCCGTCACCTCAAACGGCGCGAGCGAGGCGGCATTGTTCGGGATCTCAGGTGCGATTGCGACTTTGAGCGCGTAGCAGGCATAAGCCTTGGTATAAACGAGCGGACAATTGATGCCCTTCTTGTCCACCCCGCTCGTGCCCGTGAAATCCGTGAAGATCCGGTCCTCTTCCACCGACACAGTCACCTTCAAAGTGATGGGCTTCTGAAAACCGTCAACGGTCAATTTGCCCTCGGCACTGGTCCTCGGTAGTTTGTTGATCGCTTCCAAAGTCGCGCGGTGGGAATTGTCGAAGATGAACGCCGCAATCCCTTCCAGGTCGTCGAGCGCGAATTCCCCCATCATGTCAATGAGCCGCCGATGGCCAATCTCATTGCACGTCGCCAAGGCGTAAACGTCACCGATCAACTGATCCGGCTCCCGCACGTTGCCACGAATAATCCGCGTTAGGGTCTCATCCACCGCGCCCCGCTCGGCAAATTTCATGATCGGGATGTAGAGTCCTTCTTCATAGACACTCTGCGCGTCCGCCCCAAAGCCACGCCCGCCGATATCCACGATATGCGCGGTGCAAGCCAAGAAGCCAACGAGCGTCCCCTTGTGAAAGGACGGTGTGACCATCGTGATGTCATGCAGATGACCCGTCCCCTCCCACGGATCGTTGGTGATATAAACATCGCCTTCGAACATGTTGTGCCGCCCGATCCGACGAATGAAATGCGCCACAGCGTCGGCCATCGCGTTCACATGGCCAGGTGTGCCTGTGACCGCCTGTGCCAGCATTTTGCCCGTCACATCATAGACCCCTGCCGACAGATCACCCGCCTCGCGGACAGAGGTTGAAAAGGCCGTCCGTACAAGTGCCTGCGCCTGTTCCTCCACGATGGAGATCAGCCGGTTCCACATCACCTGAAAGGCGATGGTTGATGTTTGCTCTGGCATGACCCTACCCTTTCACCTTGATGTCGATACAGCCGTCCGGCTGCCGGATGGCCTGCCTGCTGGCTGGCACAATGATCGTCGTCTCCGCCTCCACCACTGCGGCGGGGCCGGCGACTGTATCACCGGAGCCCATCCCGTCCCGCGCCACCTCTGCCGCGTCGGCAAAGGCCCCGCTTGCAGGGTCGAAAACGGGTCGCTTCGTGTCTGACGCGGCGGATGCGCCACCTGCCACCTCTGTGATGCGGCTCACATCTTCCGGCGGGGTCGTGGCGTTGACCGACCAGACGGTGATCTCTATATCCATACCCGCAACTGGGCGCCCGAAAAGCTTCGTATAGTCTTCCTCAAACCGCGCTTCGAACACCTCGGCCACGGGGGTCATCGCCTGATCCTCCGTCAGATCAATCGGGATTTCCCAACCTTGGCCGGTGTAACGCATGTAGACCTTGAACCCGCTCAGGATCGGCGCGTCAGCATCGCAGGTGCGCACAAACCCCGTCGCCTCCGCCTTAAGCTCCGTGAGCAGGGTCTTAATCGCCTCAGAATCAAAGTCGCTCAACTTCATGTAGACGGAGCGGTTCGCCTCAAAACTGAACGGGGCGCGCAGGAATCCGATGGCGGATCCAACCCCCGCCCCCGGCGGCACCAGCAAGCGGTCGACGCCCAGCTTTTCACACAGCCGGCCGGCGTGAAGCGGGGCCGCACCGCCAAAGGCTATCATCGTGTAGTCTGATAGGTCTTCGCCATTCTCGACCGCGTGCACCCGCGCGGCGTTGGCCATGTTTTCATCGACCACTTCGGCCACGCCAAAGGCGGCTTCAACAGGGCCCATCTCCAAAAGATCGCCCACATGCTCGGTCAAGGCGGAACGCGACGCATCTGGATGGAGCGTGATCGACCCGCCCGCGAAGTTGTCAGGGTCGAGCTTTCCCAAAACAAGATCAGCATCCGTAACGGCGGGCCGTGCGCCACCGCGCCCATAACAAGCCGGACCCGGCTCTGATCCCGCACTCTCCGGCCCCACGCGGATTTGGCGCAGCGCATCCACATGCGCCAGCGACCCACCACCGGCGCCAATCTCCACCATATCAATCACAGGGATCGAAATCGGCATCCCCGACCCTTTCTTGAACCGATAGGTCCGCGCCACTTCGAACACGCGGGATGTCTTGGGCGTCTGATTTTTGATGAGGCATATCTTCGCCGTCGTCCCACCCATGTCGAAAGACAACACCTTATCCAACCCGTAACGCGCCGCGATATGGGCCGCAAAAACCGCACCACCGGCCGGACCAGATTCAACCAACCGCACGGGAAACTCCGCCGCATTCTGCAAGGAAATAATCCCGCCGGCTGAATGCATCAGGAAAATCCGACATCTGACGCCCTCGGCACGCAAGCGATCCTCCAACCGACCAAGGTAGGAGGCCATCAGCGGCTTGATATAGGCATTGGCGACAACGGTGTTGAACCGCTCATACTCCCGCATCTGCGGGCTGACTTCGGAGGAGATTGAGACTGACACATCCGGCAACCGTTTAGCCAGAATGTCGCGGATCATCTCCTCATGTTTCAGATTCAGATAGGAATGGATGAGGCCCACCGCAACAGAGGTGAAACCAGCCTCCGCTATCTGATCGACCACGGCTTCCACATCCGCTGGATCAAGGTCGATCATCACCTCGCCCTTGGCGTTCACCCGCTCCTCCACCACAAACCGCATTTGGCGCGGGAGGAGTGGTTCCGGCAAGGTCAAGTTCAGATCATATTGCTCAAACCGGCTTTCAGTGCGCATCTCAATCACGTCGCGGAAACCCTTCGTCGTGATCAGCGCGGTCTTCGCTCCGCGCCGTTCGATGAGCGCGTTGGTGGCCAACGTCGTGCCGTGAATGATCTGCTCAATGTCAGAGGTTTTCACGCCAGCCTTCGCGCAAACCTGATGCATCCCGTCAATGATCGCGTCTTCCGGCGCGGCGTAAGTTGTCAGCACTTTGGTGGAAAAGACATCCCCTGCAACCTCAAGCACAACGTCCGTAAACGTCCCACCAATATCGACGCCAAGGCGGATGGTTTGCGACGGCATGGGAATCTCCTAACGGGTGGTCTTGGAGTGAGTGTCACAACTCCGTCAGGTAAATTCAAATCGAAAAGAAAGCCGGGGCACAGAAAGCGACCTGGCGGATTTCTTAGAAAACTAAGTCTGCTTCGGTCAGGGTGAATGCAGTGGCAGACACGACTGTCACTTCAGCCTCTCAACCACGATCGTTCTCGAAGCTGACAACATCCGTGGTGTCATCGACCTGTTCGATGTCGACATCGCCCAGCCGTCCACATTGTCCAACCGCGACAAGTCGATCATGTCGATCCCATCTTCCCAATCGGTGATGGTGCCCCCACGCGAGTTGTCGTTGAAGAGGAACGTGTCAGCATCGGCACCTCTGGTCAGCGTGTCCTTGCCACCAGTGGAGGCGAGCACATCTTCACCCGCGCCACCGTTCATGGTGTTTTTGCCATGACTGCCTTCCAACCAGTCATTGCCAGCACCACCTGACATATCGTCCCTGCCACCGCCACCAAAGAAGAGGTCGTCCCCTGCGCCGCCGTTGATTTCATCATACCCTCTGCGGCCATGAATATTGTCAGCCCCATCACCCCCTGTGATAACGTCATTCGCACTCCCCGGTGTGATAGCTTCGGTCACACGACCGTCTGACCCTTCTGTTTGAGCTGGGTCGGGCTCCCCCGCATCGCCATAGATGACGATACGATCATTTCCATCTCCTGGATCGACATTTTGAACACCTGAACCGATAACCAAACGTTCATTTTCTTCACGTCCAACGATCTCTGTTTTCAAGGTTAGTCTCCGTCAATTTTGTTGGCCCTCAAGCGGCTTGCATGGGGCAGGACGCTAGGGGTGCGCAAAGTGACGAAAAAGATCGCGGCAAAATCTGGGCAGGAACGCGCGTTCACCTGCCATCGGTCAGCGGTTTCCCACTGTCAATCGGTGACCTAAAGAAATTGTAAAATTGGTTAACTATAGGTTTTATTGAACTAACTTTATGTTGTTTTTAAATCATAAACGGTCTGCACCCATTCCTTGTACCGGCCCTTTACCGCCAACAAAAAGCGCTCAAATAAGCAGCAGTTTGAACAGTTGCTTAGTGAGCTAACTATGGTCGCCAAATTGAGAACAGTCATAGGCGAAAATTTTCCATAAATTTGGCAAATTATCGCGGACCGTAATTGGCAAATGCCGCAATGGCCTCGGCAATCTCAGCCTCGGATAGCAGAACTACTTCACCTGCTGCCCGCGCCAGCAGGTACGACTGCGCCAAAACCTCAAGCTCTCCCATGCGCCACATCGCTTTGGTGAAATCCTCACCCAGCACCGTCGCGCCGTGGTTTGCCATCAGGCACCCGTGCCGCTCTGCCATTGCCGCGACAACAGCCTCTGACAGCCCTTCGCTCCCAAACCGCGCGTAATCGGCCACCGGCACGTCGGCACCCCCGAAGAGGCCAATCATGTAATGACAAGGCAGGATCGGCTCCCGCAGCATCGACAGCGCCGTGCAATGCACGGGATGTGCATGGACCACCACATGCATATCCGGCCGCGCGTTCAACAGATCGCGGTGAAACCGCCATTCCGACGATGGCTTATGTAGCCCCCAAACCTGCCCCGTCTCCAGCGACACACGCACGATGTCTATCGACGCCAACTGCTCATAAGGAATCCCCGACGGCGTTATCAGCATCTCCTCCCCCACACGGGCGGAGATATTGCCGGAGGTGCCTTGATTGATCCCTTCGGTATTCATCCGCAAGCAAGCATCAATGATCGCTTGCCGAACCTCGGTCGTGTTCTCGTACATCAGGCCCCCGCCAGATCAGGGAACATCGCGGCAAGGGCGGCCTCCGTTGGTTCGCACACGCCGCGCTCCGTGATCAGGCCCGTCACCAGATCCGCAGGCGTTACGTCGAAGGCAGGGTTCGCAACCTGAGCGCCATCGGGTGTGATCTGCACCTCCGTCACCTCACCCGCCGCGTTCTTGCCCCAGAAGATGTGACTGATCTCCCGCCCGTCGCGTTCCTCAATCGGGATCTCCTTGCGGCCATCCCGCGCCGTCCAGTCAATCGTGGACGATGGCAGCGCCACGTAAAATGGGACGCCATTGGCCGTCGCCGCGAGCGCTTTCAGATAGGTTCCGATCTTGTTACACACGTCCCCCGCCCGCGTGGTGCGGTCCGTGCCCACGATCACCATATCGACCTGCCCGTGCTGCATCAGATGCCCGCCCGCATTATCGACGATGTAGGTGTGGGGGATGCCGTGGCTCCCCAGCTCCCATGAGGTGAGCGAGCCTTGGTTCCGTGGCCGCGTCTCATCCACCCACGTGTGGATTGGGATACCCGCGTTATGCGCGTGATACATGGGAGAGGTCGCCGTGCCCCAATCTACCGTCGCGATCCAGCCCGCGTTGCAATGGGTCAAAAGGTTGACCGGCTCTCCTGCCGGTTTCTTAGCGGCAATCTCCTTGATGATCTCCAGTCCATGCACGCCGATCATGCGGTTCGTCTCCACATCCGCATCGGCCAGATCATGGGCAAATTGCAACGCGGCGGCAAAACGCTTCGTCTCCGGCAGTTGCATCACCACCGCCCGCGCCCGATCTAAAGCCCACTTGAGGTTGATCGCCGTCGGCCGCGTTGCATAAAGAACCGAATAGGCATCCTCAAACGACCGATCCGTCGGGTCGTGCTGCATCGCAAAGGCCACACCATAGGCCGCTGTCGCCCCGATCAAAGGCGCCCCCCGCACTCGCAGCTCATAAATCGCCGAGGCATAGTCATGCAGCGATCCAAGCTGCTGCGTCACGAACTCATGCGGCAACCATCGCTGGTCGATAATCTCCAACGCCGCCTCTGCCTCGTTCCACCAGAGCGACCGGTAATGTACACCATCAACTTTCATAAGAATCCTCTATGGTTGTGATCACAGTAGAAGGGGACGACCAAGATTCGCTAGGGGTGAAGAATTCCATTCTTTCGCGACGCCCGACGTGCAATCTAAATCGCCAAAGTCGTTTTGAGGTCAACCTTCCAACACAGCGTCTGCGATGGCGGCACCGCACGTCTTAGTATCGGCAGGACCACCAAGATCAGGCGTACGCAGGCCTTCTTCCGACAATACCCGCTCTATCGCCGTAATGATCGCGGCACTGGCCTCAGTCGCGCCGAGATGCTCCAACATCATGGCCGCAGCCCAGATTTGACCAACTGGGTTGGCAATGCCTTGGCCCGCGATATCTGGTACCGACCCCTGCGCAGGTTCAAACAATGAAGGGAATTTTCCTTCAGGGTTGATATTGTCAGACGGCGCAATCCCAATGGTGCCGGTACACGCCGGACCGATATCAGAGAGGATATCCCCAAAGAGGTTCGAAGCAACGACAACGTCAAACCAATCAGGATGAAGCACGAACTGAGCGGTCAGAATATCGGTATGATATTTGTCTACCTTGATGCTGGGATACTGTGTCGCCATCTCCGCGACTCGCTCATCCCAAAAAGGCATGGTGACAGAAATCCCGTTGGACTTGGTTGCGGAGGAAAGATGCTTGCCGCGCTTTTCAGCCAGATCGAACGCGTACTTCAAAATGCGATCGACACCAACACGGCTTATCACGATCTCTTGTATGACAATCTCACGGTCCGTTCCTGGAAACATCTTGCCGCCAATGGATGAATAATCACCCTCGGTATTCTCGCGCACGATCATCATGTCGATATCTCCCGGCGTGCGCCCCGCCAAAGGCAGCGGAACACCTGGCATTGCGCGGGCGGGACGCAGGCTGACATACGGGTCAAATCCGCGACGGAACTGGATCAACGAGCCTCAAAGCGATGTATGATCTGGCACAACATGAGGCCAACCAACAGCGCCAAAGAACAATGCATCGCAGCCAATCAGGTGATCCTTCCAATCATCGGGGAGCATTTGCCCGTGTTTGGACTAATACGCGGCTGACGCGAAATCGTGATCTTGAAAATTAAAGCCGAGGTCGAAGCGCCGCGCGGCAGCCTCAAAAACACGCACGCCTTCTGGCGTGGTTTCTTTCCCAATCCCATCACCTGGAATAACAGCAATCTTCCAACTGTTCTTTGCCATATCTCCGCTCTTCCTGCTTTATCGGCGTATATTGAACCTTTGCGAATAACAACGCGGCGCGCCCAATGCGTCCAAGGCTTCAACCGTTCCACATGCTCTCCCTCCACCTTGCACCCTGCCCCAACGTCAGCTACATAATCCCCAATCCGTCGGGGGGCCAATTGGCTGAGAGGTAGCGATACCGACCCGTCGAACCTGATCCGGGCAATTCCGGCGTAGGGAACGGGTGATAGTGCGAGACCAACCGCCCCCCATCCGCAAACCTTTCGTCCGATGCGCCCCTGCGAGGGAGGCCGCTATGGTCGCAAAGGCACTGACAATCGCAGGCTCTGACAGCGGTGGCGGCGCAGGGATTCAAGCTGATCTCAAAGCGTTCAGCGCCAATGGCGTCTTTGGCACTTCCGCCCTCACTGCGATCACGGCGCAAAACACCGTCGGCGTCACCGCCGTCCACGCCGTCCCCATCGATGTGGTGGCCGCACAAATCGAAGCTGTGCTGACTGACATCCGGCCCGATGCCATCAAGATCGGGATGCTCTTCTCTCCCGACCTTATTGAGACGGTGGTGAACGCGCTTGAAGGCTACAACGGCCCAATCGTCCTCGACCCAGTGATGATCGCCAAATCTGGCGATGCGCTTTTGCAGGACGAAGCGATTGACGCGCTCAAGATACTGATGCTGCCGCGTGCTGACCTGCTCACACCCAACCTCCCCGAAGCCGCGCGCCTGCTGGACCAGTCCGAGGCAACGACGGAGGAGGCGGCCAAAGCGCAAGCCGCAGCGCTCCGCACTCTAGGCCCTGACGCGGTGCTGATGAAAGGCGGCCATGCGGCGGGGGACACCTGCACCGACGTCCTGCTCACAGGCGACGGCCAGCACGCCTTCACCGCCCCCCGCATCCACACGCGCAACACGCATGGGACGGGCTGCACCTACTCCTCCACCATCGCGGCGAATCTTGCGAAAGGCATAGCAATGCCCGCAGCGGTGGAGACGGCGCATGGCTACCTCCATACCGCGATCAAAACCGCGGATGAGATTGAAATCGGCGCGGGCCGCGGCCCCGTGCACCACTTCCACGCAATGTGGGGCTGACGTGTCGCAAGTGACCATCATCGGTGGCGGTGTTGCCGGATTGTGCGTTGCGCAGACGCTGCTGTCACGCGGCGCAGAGGTCACCATCTATGACGGTGGCGGCGCCCCTGGCCCCCATGCCTGTTCTTGGTGGGCTGGCGGAATGCTCGCCCCGTTCTGTGAAGGCGAAAGCGCGGAAGAACCCGTGATCCGCCTCGGGCAAGAGGCCGTAAAATGGTGGGATAAACACACAGGCGCCGTGACACGGAAGGGATCACTGGTCCTCTCCCCCACGCGGGATGAGGCGGACTTGCGCCGTTTTGCCCGCCGCACCACCGAGCATAGAGAGCTTGATGCCGACACCATCGCAACCCTTGAACCTGACCTTGCAGGCCGGTTCACCAAGGGGCTTTTCTTTGAGACAGAGGCGCATCTCAATCCACGCGCGGCCCTGAGCACGCTGCGCAAGGAACTCATGCTTTCAGGCGCGCTTTTCGTGTCCAAGAATGCTGAGCCAAAGACATTTGCGGAGATGGGTCTGACGATCGATTGCCGTGGCTACGCCGCAAAAGAACACCTCACCGACCTACGTGGCGTGAAGGGGGAGATGCTGGTCCTGTCCTGCCCTGAGGTGAAGCTCAACCGACCCATACGCCTTCTGCACCCGCGGATGCCAGTTTACATCGTCCCGCGGGGCGACGGGGTCTTCATGCTCGGTGCGACGCAGATCGAAGCTACTGCCAGCAAGAAGGTGACTGCGCGGTCGATGTTGGAACTCCTCTCTACCGCCTACGCGCTGAACCCCGCCTTTGGGGAGGCGGAAATCCTCGAAACCGGCGTCGACAACCGCCCTGCCTTCCCCGATAATCTGCCGCGCATACGGCGCAACGGGAATCTCATTTGCGCCAACGGATTGTTCCGGCATGGCTTCCTTTTGGCCCCTGCACTTGCCCGCATGGTGGCAGAGGTGATCTTTGACGATGCGACACCGGAGGTAATGGATGAACCTGCTGCTTAACGGCACGCCAATCACGTCCGAGGCTAACGCGTTAGACACCGTTTTGGCAGAGAATGGCTATGCCGAAGCGACCGTGGCCACGGCCGTGAATGGGAACTTTGTGCCCGTGACCCTTCGCGCCACCCACACCCTCACCGACGGCGACCAGATTGAGGTTCTGGCACCGATGCAGGGGGGCTAAGCGATGCGTGATTTCTATAGTGTCACCCTCGACAACGGTTTCATGCTGGGCACGGCCCAATACCCGTCGCCTGCAATTCTGGCAGATGCGTTCAAACGCTCTGGCGCGTCCGTGGCGACTGTCTCCCTGCGCCGCGAAAGCGGGCAGGACCGCGCGGGGCAAGACTTCTGGACGCTCGTTAAAGACCTTGGCGTCCATATCCTGCCCAACACCGCAGGCTGTCACACGGTCAAAGAAGCCGTGACCACCGCACATATGGCGCGGGAGGTGTTTGGCACCAAATGGATCAAGCTCGAAGTCATCGGGGAGGAGGACACGCTGCAACCAGACGTGTTCGGTCTGACCGAAGCTGCGCGGATCTTGTCGGAAGACGGTTTCGAAGTCTTCCCCTACTGCACCGAAGACCTCGTCGTCGCAGGCAAGCTCGTCGATGCGGGCTGCAAAGTTCTGATGCCGTGGGGCGCGCCCATTGGTTCGGGCCAAGGCTTAAACAACGTCTTCGGCCTCCGCGCGATGCGCGCGCACTTTCCTGACATTCCGCTGGTAGTCGACGCTGGCCTCGGACTGCCTAGCCACGCCACGCAGGCGATGGAGCTGGGCTACGACGCCGTTCTGCTGAACACCGCCGTTGCCAAAGCCGGTGATCCGGCACTGATGGCCGAAGCTTTCGCCACTGCGATCATAGCAGGCGTGCAGGCCCGTGAAAGCGATCCAATGGAGCCCCGCGACATGGCCGCGCCATCCACTCCTGTGATCGGAAAGGCGTTTTTGTCGTGATGAGCTTTCAAATCAGCGCCACGTCCCTGACCCTGTATGGGGGACGTTCCGGTAAAGCCGGATATGGGGGACCTGCTCAATGACCCTCGACCGATTCTACCCCAACTTCGGCAGCACCGACTGGCTCCGCCGTCTGCTACCCCTTGGTATCAAGCTCGTGCAACTGCGCATCAAAGACATGCCAGAGGACCAACTCCGCCAAGAAATCCGCACGGCCCGCGATCTCTGCCGCGACGCAGGCGCGACGCTTATCATCAACGACCATTGGCAGGTCGCGATAGAGGAAGGCTGCGACTATATCCACCTAGGACAAGAAGACCTCGACCAGGCCGACATCGACGCCATCCGCAAAGCGGGCCTCAAGCTCGGCATCAGCACCCATGATAAAGCCGAGTTGCGCCGCGCGATGGCACTTGAACCCGATTACATCGCCCTCGGCCCGATCTACCCGACCATCCTGAAAAAGATGAAATGGCATGAACAGGGGCTCGAAAAGCTGACTACTTGGAAAGAGATCATTGGCAACACCCCCCTCATCGCCATCGGCGGCATGTCTGTCGAACGGGCGCAAGGCGCGTTCGATCATGGCGCAGACGTGGTCAGCGCCGTCACCGACATCACCCTCAATCCAGACCCCGAACAACGGGTCAGAGACTGGATCGCCGCCACCAGATGACCCGCTACGCCCGCCAGATGATCCTCCCCCAAGTGGGACAGGACGGTCAGACCAAACTGACTGCGGCGCACGCGCTCGTCATCGGCGCGGGCGGCCTCGGCCATCCGCTCGCGCAGTATCTCACCGGCGCAGGCGTCGGTCAGATCACCATCATCGATCCTGATAGGGTCGAACTGTCGAACCTGCACCGCCAAACGCTGTTTACAGAAGACGACACAGGCAAAGCCAAGGCCCAGACCCTGTGCCGCCGGCTGCAAGCGCTCAATGCTGATGTCACGTTCCGCCCGATCACTGGGGCGCTCAACCCAGACACTGCGCCAGAGCTGGTGGAAGAAGCCGACATCGTGCTCGATTGCGCCGACAGCTTCGCGGCGAGCTACATCGCCTCTGATGAATGCCTCACCCAAAGCAAACCACTGATCTCCGCCTCCACCCTCGGTGTCACGGGTTATGTTGGCGGGTTCTGTGGGACTGCCCCATCGCTCCGCGCCGTTTTCCCCGACCTGCCCCAAAGCCTCGCCACCTGCGCCACGGCGGGTGTCATGGGCCCAGTCGTGGGGACGCTTGGCGCGATGCAGGCGCAGATGGCGCTGAACACGCTTCTGGGCCTCGCGCCCTCCCCCCTCGGCCAGATGATGCAAGTGGACTTCGCCATGCTCCGCACCTCTACCTTCCGCTTTGACAACGCGCCCGAACCAACGGACGCCCTCAACTTCATATCCCACAAAAATTTGACAAATAACAATTTTATTGTGGAATTGCGCGACACGGACGAGGCCCCAACCCCAATCACACCCACTGCCCTCCGCCATCAAGTCAGCGACTTCGACAGTACCCGCCCAACACCGGCACAAGGCCAACGGGCGGTTCTCGCCTGCCGCTCTGGCCTCCGCGCATGGCAAGCGGCCCGCAAATTGCAGTCCTACTGGGACGGCGACATCCAATTGATCGCCATGGGCGATAGAGACACCAACCAAGGAACCCCATCATGAAACTCACCACCCTCACAGCGGCCCTCGCCCTGACAGCCGCCCCTGCCCTCGCGCAGGACAAGATGACGCTAATGCTCGACTGGTTCATCAATCCAGACCACGGGCCGATCATTGTGGCGGAAGAGCTGGGCTACTTCGCAGATCAAGGGCTAGAGGTCGAAGTCATCGCTCCCGCCGACCCGTCCGACCCACCAAAAATGGTCGCTGCGGGCCAAGCGGAACTTGCTATCTCCTATCAGCCACAGCTTCACCTGCAGATTCATGAAGGCTTACCACTTCAACGGGTCGGCACGCTGGTGGCCACACCGCTCAACTGTCTGCTGGCGCTCGAAGACGGGCCGATCCAGACACCGGCTGACCTGAAAGGCAAAAAAGTTGGCTTCTCCGTCTCCGGCGTGGAAGAGGCTGTGCTGGGCGCGATCCTTGCGACCTATGACCTGACGCTTGATGATATCGAGCTTATCAACGTCAACTGGTCGCTCTCGCCCTCGCTCATGTCCGGCCAAGTCGACGCCGTCATCGGCGCGTTCCGTAACTTTGAGCTGAACCAAATGGACATCGAAGGCGTTGCGGGCAACTGCTTTTACGTCGAGGAAGAGGGCCTGCCCTCCTACGATGAGCTGATCTACGTCGCCAATACCGAGACGATGGACAAAGACATGATCGCCCGCTTCCTCGCGGCGACAGAATTCGCCACCCAATACATCGTCAACCACCCGGAAGAGAGCTGGGACATCTTCGCGGGCACATCCGCTGAACTGCAAGACGAACTCAACGCCCGTGCATGGGTCGATACCTTGCCGCGCTTTGCCCTGCGCCCAACCGCCATGGACGAAGGCCGCTATGAAGCGTTTGAGGCGTTCCTATTCGAAGCTGGCCTGATCCCCGCGATCAACGACGTCTCAAAGATCACGATTGATGTGACCGCGAAATGACAACTGACTATGGCAAAACCTTCGCCGCGCTGAGGGACGGCGCGGGACAGGCGTGGGACGATTACACCCACCACGCTTTTGTCGAAGGCTTGCGCGACGGTACCCTGCCCCGCGCGTCCTTCCTACACTACCTCGTGCAAGACTACGTGTTCCTGATCCACTTCTCCCGCGCATGGTCGCTGGCGGTCGTGAAGTCAGAGACGTTGGAAGAAATGAAGGTCTGCGCCGGCACCGTCGATGCACTGGTGAACCACGAAATGGCGCTGCACATCAAAACTTGCGCGGCGGAAGGCATCGATGAAGAGACCCTCTTCAACGCGGCCGAAGAAGCCGAAAACCTTGCCTACACCCGCTATGTGATGGACGCGGGTCTTCAAGGGGACTTTCTTGATCTGTTGGCTGCCCTCGCCCCCTGCGTCTTTGGCTATGGTGAGATTGGCGCGCGTCTGGGGTCAGATCATGACGACCGTACGCCCTACAAAGACTGGATTAACGCTTACGCCGGTAAAGAATACCAAGAGGTTTGCGGCACCGTCGGGCAGATGTGTGACCTGGCATTTACCCGGCGGATCGGGGATAGGCCGCAAACCTCACCCCGCTGGTCTCACTTACAATCGCGGTTCGCTAAAGCGACGGAACTTGAGGTGAGCTTTTGGGACATGGGGCTGCGCGGCGCGTGACCCAGGCCCCCGCCATAACGCTGCGCGGCAGTCATGTGATCGACGGACAATCCTTGTTCGAAGACATCACGCTGACCCTGCCCGCGGCAGAATGGACCTGCCTTCTAGGGCCTTCGGGCGTGGGCAAGTCAACGATTTTGCGGCTGATTCTTGGATTGGACACCGCCGGCACCTTTACCGGGGCGATTGAAGTCTCTGATGGCGCACCCTTGCACGACCGGATCAGCTATATGGCGCAGTCCGATCTGCTGCTGCCGTGGCTCACAGTGTTGGAAAACACAGTGATAGGTGCCCGTTTACGGGGTGAAAAACCCGATATGGACCGCGCGCAAGCGCTGCTCACCCGCGTCGGTCTGTCTGAGCATCAAACCAAGAAGCCTGCGGCCCTGTCCGGCGGTATGCGCCAACGCGCCGCCATTGCCCGCACATTGATGGAGAATCGCCCCATCGTGCTTTTGGATGAGCCTTTCTCAGCCCTCGACGCCGGCACACGGGCCGACATGCAGGAGCTCGCGGCAGAGGTGCTTTGGGGCAAAACCGTCTTGCTTGTGACCCACGACCCCGGCGAAGCGGCCCGTATGGCCCACCAGATCGTCCTCCTGACGCCGTCAGAGGCGAAACAGTGGTCGGTACCCTCTACACCGCCAATACGGGCTGTAGACGCCTCAAAGACACTCGCAGCGCAATCTGAACTCTTGGCCCATATGCGGGGGTTTCGGGCATGAGGTGGCTCTACGGCGGCGCTGCGATGCTCTTAGGGCTGGTTCTGTGGCAAGGATTGGTCTGGATGACGGGCGTGCCGAAGTTCATCCTCCCCTCCCCTCTGCAAGTGGTGGAGGCGAGCTTCAAAAGCCGCGCCCTGATCGCGGAACATGCGATCGTCACGATAACCGAAGTCGTTATTGGCCTCCTGATCGGCGTAGTGCTTGGCGGGCTGACAGCCATCCAACTGGCCAGTTCACAGACCCTACAAAGGCTGTTGTTGCCGATCCTTGTATTCACGCAAGCGGTCCCCGTCTTCGCTCTCGCCCCGATCCTAACGCTTTGGTTCGGCTATGGCATGACCTCCAAAATCGTCATGGCCGTTCTGATCATTTACTTTCCAGTCACATCTGCCTTCCATGATGGTCTGCGCAGCACGGACAAAGGTATGGTGGACCTTGCCCGCACAATGGGCGCGACGGACCGCCAGATCATGCAGCGCATCCGCATTCCCCATGCCCTGCCTTCGCTGGCGACAGGTCTCCGCCTCGCAGCCGTCTATGCGCCCATCGGCGCAGTCATTGGCGAATGGGTCGGGTCGTCCAAGGGCTTGGGTTATCTGATGCTACTCGCTAGTGGGCGGGTAAAGATCGATCTGATGTTCGCCAGCCTGATCACGCTCGCGATCATCACCGTCATACTGCACATCGCGGTGGGTGCACTGGCCGACAGGCTTGCCAAATACAGCGAAGGCAGAGCCGCCTGATTTTCGTTTCGCTGCGAAACTCCGCATCCATCTCCGCCAGTTTCTCTTTGCTTGGTGGGTCGAGCCTGCGTTTAGCCATTTGTTTGATCTCCTTCAGGGTTCATCATTCGTTGGTCACGCCACCACGTGCTCAAAAGCACCTCTTTCACCTCCGCCCGTGTGCGGTCGAAGGTCTCGCGCCCGCGCACGTATGTGTTGCGGTTGAAGTCGCGATAATCGGCCTCGTAAATGCCGTTCATGTTCTCACGAGCCTGCCCAACCATAGCGGTCATTTCCTGACGGTAAGTTGTCATGAAGTCACCGAAATAAGCCTAATGACGTTGGCCAGATCGGTTTGTTGGCTGCCGTCAAAGCGGGTCACAATGGCACGCACCGCGTCCCATTCGAAGGTCATCCCCGACAGACCTTGTTGCCTGCGGACGGAGTTTTCCCCTTCTTCAATGGAAGCAAATGTGCTGTAGAGCATGTCAAAGAAACGACCGGTTCTGTCGAACTCCAGGAACGAGGCGCCAAGCGGGACCAGTAGGATGTCTGCGGCCGCGAAGGGATGCGTGATGTGCGGCAGTCGTTTGCGAAGGCGGGGTTGGTCATGGACAAGGAAACCTCCTGCCCCGGAGTGCATGTTTATGTGAGGGATGCCTAAGCCCGAACTCAAGCCGAAGGCTGCCCGTCGCGGCCTTAACCGCCCGCCATCTGTTCTTCCCTTTGCCGTCGGACCAAGGCGCGTTTTGAAGTGATGGAGGCCACGATTACGCCTATCGTCACCAGCGAGATGATGATCGTGGAGAGCGCGTTGATCTCTGGCGTCACGCCGAGGCGGACGGACGAGAAGATTTTGATTGGCAAGGTGGTGGACGATGGGCCGGCGGTGAAGCTTGCGATCACAAGGTCGTCGAGCGAAAGGGTGAACGCCAAGAGCCAGCCGGAGAAGACCGCAGGCGCAATGATTGGCAAGGTCACGCTTTTGAAGGCATCCCAGCCGGTGCAGCCAAGGTCATAGGCCGCCTCTTCCAGCGATTGATCAAAGCTTGCCATGCGGGAGCTGACGACGACGCTGACGTAGCACATGGAAAACGTCGCATGGGCGAGGACGATGGTGGTGACACCACGGTCGAGCCCGATGGAGATGAAGAGCAGCAGCAGCGACAGGCCGGTGATCACCTCCGGCATCACCAGCGGCGCATAGATCATGCCGGAAAAGAGCATCCGGCCGAGGAAACGGCCAGACCGGACCAAGACAAACGCCGCCATCGTGCCGAGGATCGTGGCGATGGTGGAGGAGATGAAGCCCACCCGCAGCGTGACCCACGCGGCATCAAGGAAGGCTTCGTTTTGGAACAATTCCCCATACCATTTGGTGGAAAACCCCGCCCAGACCGTCACCAGTTTTGAGGCGTTGAAGCTGTAGACGATCAGGATGATCATCGGGATATAGAGGAACGCGAAGCCCAATGTCAGCGAAACCACGTTGAAGGAGGTCATGCGTCTCAATTGCCCGCCTCCCGCTGTTTTTGTTCGTTCCGCTGGAAGAGGATGATGGGAACAATCAGAATGAGCAGCAGGATGATCGCCACGGTAGAAGCAACCGGCCAGTCGCGGTTGGAGAAGAATTCTTCCCACAGCACCTTGCCGATCATCAGCGTGTCAGAGCCACCCAAGAGCGACGGGATCACGAATTCCCCCAAGGCGGGGATGAAGACAAGGAAACAGCCCGCAATCACGCCAGGTTTGGAAAGGGGTGCGGTGACGGACCAAAAGGCTTGCAGGCGGGCGCAGCCAAGGTCTTCTGCCGCTTCCAGAAGCGTGCCGTCAAGCTTTTCCAGCGTAGCATAGATCGGCAGGACCATGAACGGCAGGTAGGTGTAAGTGATGCCTACGTAGACGGCGATTTCTGTGTTCAGAAGCTGGATCGGTTCGGATGTGATGCCGAGCGCGATGAGGACTTTGTTCAAGTAACCTTCGTTCGCGAGAATGCCGATCCAGGCGTAGACGCGGATCAGAAAGCTGGTCCAGAACGGTAGGATGATAAGCAGCATCAGGGTGGGGCGCCAATGCTCTGGCGCGCTGGCCATGCCGTAGGCGATAGGGAAACCGACGAGTAGGGTGAAGAACGTCGACAGCGTCGCGATTTGCAGGCTCGAGAGGTAGGCTTTCCAATAAAGATCGTCGTCTGTGAGGAACCAGAAGTTTTCAAGGTCGAGTTGCGACCAAAACTCCTTGAACCCTTCCCATCCGGTAGAGAGGTCCAGTTGCGGTGTGTAGGGTGGGATGGAGAGGGCGTAGTCCGAAAGCGAGATTTTCAGCACGATCCCAAAAGGCACCAAGAACAAGAGCAGGAGCCAAAGGTAGGGTATGCCGATTAAGAGCCTGCGCATCAGTCCCTCAACACGATGCCAGCAGTGTCAGACCATGACAGCCAAACGGGGTCTTCCCATGTGATGTCACGGCGGGCGATGCGGCGGTTGTTGGCGGTTTGGGATTTGATGATTTGGCCGTTCGGCAGTTCGACGTGATAGGTCGACATGTTGCCAAGGTAAGCAATGTCGAGCACTTTGCCTTTAAGCTTGTTGGCGGCCTCAGGCTCGTCCTTGCTGATGGAGACCTTTTCGGGCCGGATCACGAAACTGGCGGGGTCGCCTTGGGTTACACGCGCACCGATCATGCCTTTGATCGGGGCTGCGCCTTCGGCCCATGACAGCTCCGCCTCGTCGCCGTTGATTGCGGTGGTGGTGCCGGTTACGATGCTGACGTCGCCGATAAAGTCCGCGACATAGAGGGAGTTGGGTGTTTCATAGATGCGGTCAGGCGTGTCGACCTGTTTCAAAAGGCCATTGTCCATCACAGCGATGCGGCTCGCGACGGTCATCGCCTCTTCCTGATCGTGGGTGACGATGACAAAGGTGGTGCCGGTCGTCTCCTGAATGTCCATTAGTTCGAATTGGGTTTCTTGACGCAGTTTCTTGTCGAGCGCGCCCAGGGGTTCATCCAGTAGTAGCAGTTTCGGGGCCTTGGCCAGCGCACGGGCCAGCGCCACGCGTTGTTTCTGTCCGCCAGAGATTTGATGCGGTTTGCGCTTGGCGTATTTTTGCAGCTGCACAAGGCGCAGCATCTCATCCACGCGGCCCTGAATCTCAGACTTCGGCATGGGGGAGCGGTGCAGGCCAAAGGCGATGTTGTCAGCAACCGAAAGATGCGGGAACAGCGCATAGGATTGGAACATCATGTTCACTGCGCGTTTGTTGGCAGGGATGCCCGCCATGTTTTGCCCGTCGATGGAGATGGCGCCTTGGGTGGCTTCCTCAAACCCGCCGAGCATCCGCATCAAGGTGGTCTTGCCGCAACCGGATGGCCCCAACAGGGCAAAGAATTCCCGCGGGTAAATCTTGAGGTCGATGTCGTCGATGGCGGTGAAATCGCCAAACTTCTTTGTCACCCCATCAAGGGAAATCAGCGGTTTGGCAGTTGCGTCTTCCCACGGAGCGAAGACTTCTTTCTCAGCTGGCATTGGGGTCCCCACAAAAGTGGTCAGCGCCCGCCAAGGCGCTGACCAGCAATCAAGCGATTAGGTGCCTGATTTGATCTTTGTCCACAGACGCGTGACGGTCCGCTGTACGCGGGCAGGGTACGGCGTTGTGGTGAAGAGTTTGCCAAGCGTTTCCTCATCGGGGTACACCGCTGGGTATTCCAGAATTTCCTGATCGATGAATTCTTGCGCGGCAAGGTTGCCGCTGGCGTACCAGACATAGTTTGTCGCGGCGGCTGCGTTTTCAGCGTTCAGGATGAAGTTGATAAACTTATGCGCGGCATCTGGGTTTGGGGCGTCCGCAGGGATCGCCATTTGGTCAAACCACATTTGTGCGCCTTGGACCGGGATCGAATAGTCGATCTCATGACCGTTTTCGGCTTCAGCCGCGCGGAACTGCGCCAAGAAGACGTCGCCAGACCAGCCGACGGCCACGCAGATTTCGCCATTGGCGAGCGCGTTGATGTATTCAGAGCTGTGGAACTTCTGGATGTATGGGCGGATGCCTGCAAAAACGGCTTCAGCCTTAGCGATGACGTCTGGGTCATGGCTGTCTGGGTCTTCGCCGATGTAGTTTAGCGCAGCTGGGATTAACTCCGTCGGTGCATCAAGGAACTGCACGCCGCATTCCGCGAGCTTTTCCATGTTCGCCGGATCAAAGACCAAGTCCCAGTTGTCAAATGGCGCATCTTCGCCAAGGATTTCGGTGACTTTGCCGATGTTATAGCCGATGCCTGTGGTGCCCCACATATAGTTGATGGAGTATTCGCCACCTGGGTCATACTCATCTGTGCGGGCTTGGATATCACCCCAAAGGTTGCCGTGGTTTGGCAGTTTGGAGATGTCCAGTTTCTGGAACACGCCTGCTTCGATCTGGCGCTGCAGGAAGGTGCCGGAGGGCACAACCACGTCATAGCCGGAGGACCCAGCCAGCAGTTTCGTCTCTAGCACTTCGTTGCTGTCGAAGACGTCGTAGATCAGTTCGATGCCTGTTTCGGCTTCGAACTGCTCAAGCAGGGCTTCGTCGATATAATCAGACCAGTTGTAAACGCGGACTTCTTCCGCGGTGGCAGCAGTAGCTGCCAAGCCGAGTGCGAGCACTGGCAATGTGTAAGATACCTTCATCTCGTTCTCCCATTGGATGACACGGTAGTGTTGAACGGAATTTGGGTTCTGGCAAGCGATTCCGTTTTGTTCCGCCGGCTTACTTGATTTGAAATCGCGCATTTGGTCATTTTCTGAGCGGCACGACAGTGGTAAGCCCGTTTGGTAATGACGACAGGCACGCCTCATTCCGTTTCGCGATCGGTCCTGCTCTTCGGGGCGACGGGGACAATAGGGCGTGCTGTCTTGGCGGAGCTTTTGGTGCAGGGCCATGATGTCACCGTTGTCGGTCGCACACCGATTGAGGGCGCGTGGTTTGTCGCGGCGGATGTGACAAAGCTGGACGACCTGAATCACTATATCCCCGTGCGGCCCTATGATGCGGTGATTTCTTGCCTTGCATCGCGGACGGGCGTGCCAAGTGATGCTTGGGCGATTGATCATGACGCGCATCAGGGAATTTTGACTTTCGCTAAAGCGCGGGGGATTGGGCAGTTTGTGCTGTTGTCTGCCATTTGTGTGCAACGGCCGAAATTGGCGTTTCAAAAAGCCAAGCTGAAGTTTGAGGCGCGTTTGAAAGAAAGCGTCCTGCGCTATTCCATCGTACGGCCCACGGCCTATTTCAAATCGCTGTCGGGGCAGGTGGCGCGGGTGCGGGCGGGCAAGCCGTTTCTTGTGTTTCGCGAAGGAAAGCTGACCGCGTGCAAACCGATCAGTGATCGCGATCTGGCTGCATACATGGTGCGGTGTTTGTGGGATGATGAATTGCAAAACCAAGTTCTGCCCATTGGTGGACCGGGGCCTGCGATCACGCCGCTGGATCAAGTGGCAATGTTGGAAAACGTCTTGGGCGAACCTGTGAAGGTGCGGCGTGTGCCCATAGCCATGATAAGTGCCATCATCGGGTTATTGAGCTTTGCGGGTCTCGTCAGTGGCCGTGCCCGCGACAAGGCGGAGCTTGCGAAGATCGGGCGCTATTACGCGACGGAGTCGATGCTGGTCTATGATGCTAAGGCGGGTCGCTATGATGCGGATGCTACGCTGGAGACGGGTTCAGACACTTTGCAACAGCACTATGCGGATTTGGTCGCTGGGCGGACAACAGTTGATCTGGGCGAGCACGCGATGTTCTAGCTGATGGCTCGTTCGGGCGTTGCTCTGTTGCCGAGCAGTTCGACCAGTGTGGCACTGATTATGAGGACTGCGCCCAACACCTCGATCCAGCCGAACGGATCACCGGCGAGCAGGGCGACGGACCCGAAGCCCACCAAAACTTCGCTCATCAGCAGGATTCCAATACGGCCAGGTGTCAGCACTTTCGCGGGCCAAATGGTGAGGTAGATCATCGGCAACGCGAAAAGGCCGGTGAGGATCAGGACGGGCCAGAGGGCGGAGAGGTCTGGTATCTCCGCCGTGCCGCCCAAACAAGCCCCGCCGATGAGGAGCGTGACGACGGTCACAAGGACCGCGCCAGTTACAAAAGCGAAGGACAGGTGCAGCGGTGGTGTTTTTTCCAATTGGTAGATTTTGTACGTGCCGATGGTCCAACAAATGCCGGAGGCGAGCGCCAACACGTCGCCCAGATTGATCGCAGACCTGCTGCCAAAACCAATCACGGCGAGAAGGCCGGTGAGCGCCAAGACAATTGCGATGATCCGCGCGGCGGTCAGGCGTTCGCTGAGAAACAGCACGCCGATCGCAGTGCCCCAAATGGGGGTAAGGTAGAAGAAAAGCAGCGCGCGCACCACGTCGGTGAGGATGATCGACGTGCCATAGAAGGAAAACGCGGTGCCTGTGAGTAAGCCCACGAGCGCCAGATTGCCCAGTTGGCTGACAGGATGGCGTTGGATCAGAACCAGTGGCAAAAGCAGCGCAAGGGCGGAGATATAAAGGATCAAACCCGGCCACGCGCCGGTGAAGCCCAACTCCTCAAATGCGCGAATGGGGAGCCAGAATAGGCCCCACAGAGCGCCCCCGATCACGATGCCGATGCTTGCCGCTTTGGGCGATGTTTGTAGCTGGGCCAACCAAGACATGGCGGTAGGTTGATCGCGTTGGGCGGCGAATGTCCAGACGCTTAGGCGACTTGCTGATGCACCTCGATCACGTTGCCTTCGGGGTCTTGGAAGAATACCTGATGCCATTCTTTTGAAAAGGCATTGCCATAGTCGGAATAGGGGATGCCCTTTTCGTCGAGGATTTTGAGGAAGGCGGCAAGGTCATCGGTGCGAAACGCGATATGGCCCTGATCCACCGGATTGATGGTGTGGCCGTTGCGAAAGGCGACGGTCAGGTCACGCTCCGCCAGATGCATCTGCATGGTGTTGTCGGTGGCAAATCGGATTTTCCCATCGAAGCCTTTTTCGCCTTCAGCTTCAGTCCTTGGGAAGTTGTCTTGCGGAATGTCATCAAGGCCAAGCACGTTGGTATAGAAATCATGCATCTCGTCCACATCGCGTGAGACGAAGTTGATGTGATGGAATTCCAATTTCATGTGTAAGGTCCCCGTCGGTCGACTGTTGCCCAAAACCATACTGCGAAACGCGGATCGGGGGCAGTCGCAAAATTGCGGTCGCTTGGGAAAGTGTCATTGGATAGACGGGGGTATGCCTCTTGGGACCGTACGCCTTCATCACGTTGTGCTGATTGTCAGCGACTGTGAGCGGTCCAAGGCGTTTTACACAGAAGTCCTCGGTTTGCCGATTTTGGCGGAGACGTATCGGAAAGAGCGGGCATCCTGGAAGCTCGACCTTGCGCTTGAAAACGGTCAGCTGGAGCTCTTTAGTTTTCGAACCCGCCCGCGCGACCAACGCGGCCAGAAGCCTGTGGTCTCAGGCATCTCGCATTCTCGGTTAATGATCTGGATGCGGAGGTGGACCGTCTGCCGACGCTTGGCATTGCAGTAGAAAATATCCGATGTGACACTTTGACAGGTGGTCGTTTCACATTTTTTGCGGACCCTGACGCGCTATCGATAGAACTTTACGCAATTACACAAGACGAAGGACGCAAAGCATGATCCGACACATTGTTCTGACTAAATTCAAAGATGGCACGTCAGAAGATGCGATCAATGAGATTTATTTCGGACGGCAAGCCCTGACGGAGGTTTTGCCGGGGCCAATGGTGTCGTCGGTGGTCGGTCAGAGAGCCCAGAACAAATCGAGCGTGGCTATATGTACGGCTTCACGATTGATTTCGAAAGTTGGGACGCGCTGAAGACCTATGCAAAGAGCGCCGTTCACCAAGCCTTGGGGTCGCAATTGGTTGCCAATGCGGTCGGAGTGATCGACGGCATTTTGGTGCTCGATATCGAGGTGTAGTCCTCTTGCGATTTATGGAACAGCCAAGCGTCGCGGACGATTTCCTCGATCCCGCTGTGTTCGGCCTCCCAGCCTAGAATGTGCTTGGCGCGGGTGGCGTCAGCCACCAATGTCGCCGGATCACCGGGGCGTTTGTCTATCTCAATGACATCAAATGGCTGGTTTGAAATGCTTTTGACCGCGTGCACAACCTCTCGCACGCTGAGGCCTGATCCGGTGCCAAGGTTGATCGGAGTGAACCCTGCCTGATCTTCGCTCAGAAGTTTTTGCACCGCCGCGATATGGCCGGAAGCGAGATCGCGCACATGTATATAGTCGCGGATGCAGGTGCCGTCGGGTGTCGCGTAGTCGGTTCCAAAAACCTTGATGTCAGGGCGTTGGCCAAGCGCGGCTTGGATCACAAGCGGGATTAGATGGGTTTCGGGGTCATGTCTTTCACCCGTACGGCCTTGGGGATCGGCGCCGCAGGCGTTGAAATAGCGCAGCGCGATCGCTTGTAAGCCTTGGGATGGGACGCAGGCCTCCAACATCATCTCAACCATCACTTTGCTGTCGCCGTAAGGGTTGATCGGTGCGCGGTGCAGCCGCTCATGCAGAAGTGGCACGTCGGTGTTGTTGCCATAGGCCGCGGCGGTGGAGGAGAAGACGAGCTTTCGCACACCCGTGGCTTCCATCGCTTGAAGCAGGGTTAGCGTGCCCGCGACATTGTTTTCAAAGAACGGCAGCGGGGTGATGACGGACTGACCGGCTTCTATCAGAGCGGCGAAATGCACCACGCAGTCGATATTGTGGGTTATCAGCGTCGCCTCAAGTGATGCGCGGTCCGACAGCTCCCCTTCGACAAGCGCTGCCCCGAAGCAGGTGTCGCGATGGCCGGTTGAAAAATTGTCGTAAACGACAGTTTTGTAACCTGCCTCGTTCAACGCCAATGTTGTGTGGGAGCCGATGTAGCCCGCCCCGCCGATGATCAAAATAGTCTGTTGATCTGCCACTTGGTTCAAACTCCGCCCGATACGCTACCAAACGGGGGACTGATACCTATTCAGCGGGCGCAAAGCCAGTGATCAATTGTCTGAGCCCGATGGCCGCGCCAATGTAGATCGCGATGAAGGCGACGGGCGCGCTGAACCCCAATACTGAAAAGGCGGAGATGCCTTGACCGACGCTGCATCCAACCGCCAGGATCGCCCCTGGACCCATCAGAGCTGCGCCAAAGATCTGGCGGCGCAATTCGCGGGGGTCTTCGCAGGCTTCCCAGCGGAAGTGTCCTTTGGAATAGGAGCCAAGGGCTGCCCCAATGACCACACCGAGGACGGAGCCGACGCTGAAGGATAGGGAATTGCCCGAGGCGGTCATGAAATAGAAGATCGTGTCACCAATGGGGGCGGCAAAGGTGTGGGTCTCAATAGGCTCCGCCTCAAACCCGTTAACGCTGACCCAATAGGTGCCGATCCAACCGGATGCGATGGCAAGTCCTACGACAGCACCCCAGACCATGTGTTTGGGAGAGTGGCGCATCTCTGCGCTGGACAGCGCAACGGCCAGCATGACGAGCCCAACGCCCAATCCGGTCACAAGCGGGGCGACGCCCATTTGTGCAAAGAGCTGTGAGAGACCTTGCGGGGACGTTGCATTCTCTTCCACTGGAAACAGCCAGACCCGCGCATGGGCCAAGGGGCCGGACATGACGAAATAGGCGGATAACCCCATGACGAGTACAATGACGAAAGATCGCAAATCTCCGCCGCCAAGCCGCGCCAAGGCGCCGTAGCCACAGTTACCGCTGAGTGCCATACCATAGCCAAACATCAATCCACCGACGATCGTACCCAAGGGGTTCCAAACGCGGTCGAGATAGGCGGTTTGTGAAAGGTCAAAATTTCCAAGGTACAGGGCGACGTGCACTGTGATGATGGCGACTGCAATCGCAATACCCCACATCCGCATGCGTCGGTCATCCGCGCCATAAAGTGTGTCTTCGATGGCGCCCAGCGTACAAAAGCGGCCAACGCGCGCGGCAAGACCAAGCGCGATGCCACCCACCAAGCCGATGAGTGCTGCGATATTGGCCTCTCCCAGAGTTTCCAGCATTTGTTCCCTCCCGGACCAAACGCTGGCGATGCGTCAGGTCAGTCTTTCCTGCAGAACAGGTCGTAGACGACCTCCATGATTTGCTTTGGGCGGTTATCTGTCAAGCTGTAGTAGATGGCTTTGCCATCACGTCTGGGTGTGACCAACCCTTCGAGCCGGAGCCGCGACAGCTGTTGCGACACGGCCGCTTGACGCGCTGACAACAGTTCCTCCAGTTCCATCACTGATTTCTCACCCGTGGCCAGATGGCACAAAATCATCAACCGACCTTCGTGGCTGATCGCTTTGAGAAAGTTGGACGCGCGCTGCGCGTTCTCCATCATTGCGTCCATATCCTCGGCGCACATGTTGGCGTCGAAGACGGGCAGTCGGGAGTCTGTTTCCCCTTGGGTATCAATCAGCGCTGTCATGAGTTGGGACATAAGTTGTTAACTCCCATGATCCAAGGAAATTTTGGCATTTTCGAAAAGCATCGACAGCAATCCCCAAAAGAAATCTTCGCCCGGGTATCCTTCGATCCGGCCAAGTTCTTGCCCGTTGTCGACAAGAATAAATGTAGGTGTGAAATGAACCCGCTTGGCGAACTCCACATCCGGCGCGTCACCGTGAATGTTGTACTGAAGAAGTGGTGCCGCTTTGCCTTCGACTGTTTTGGGGTAAATTGGCCCGATTTCTTCGTTCCATGTTTCGCACCAATAACAGCCGTATTCTTCGGCCATCAGCAGTTGCGGGTCCGCCAAGGCGGTCATCGGGATCACTCCAATCAGTAAAACGGCGAGTGCTTTGAGCATTTTCAAACTCAACCTCGATTGACGGGTTTCATCACTTTATCATAATCTAATTCTTGAATATCTCAAGGCAAGAGGCGCAACCACCATGTTTGATGTTACGTTCTTTGGGGCGTTGATTGCAGGTTTGCTGTCATTCTTGTCGCCCTGCATCCTGCCGATCGTGCCGTTTTATCTAAGCTATTTGGCGGGTGTTGGCATGAACCAAATCTCGGGAGAGGCTGAGATCACCCGTGCCATTCGGATGCGCGCGTTCGTGTCAGCGATTTGCTTTGCCTTGGGTGTGATCACGGTTTTCTTCGGGTTGGGGGCGACCGCGACGGTCTTTGGCTCGATGGTGCGTGAATACTTTGATGTGCTCCGCTGGATCGCCGCTGCGGTTATTATAGCGATGGGTCTGCATTTCTTGGGCGTGGTCCGGATCGGGTTTCTTTACCGTCAATTCCGTGCAGATGCGGGCAACACCTCAAACGTCAGTTTTGTGGGGGCCTATGTCATCGGCTTGGCCTTCGCCTTTGGGTGGACGCCCTGCGTGGGGCCGGTCCTTGCCGCGATTCTGTTCACAGCTGCGGGGCAGGACACCGCAGGGCAGGGGGCGATGCTCCTTTTCACTTACGGCCTAGGAATGACACTCCCATTTATCGCGGCCGCATTCTTTATCGGTCCGTTCATGCGGTGGATGGCGCGGTTCCGCAGGCATCTGGGCCTGATTGAAAAACTGATGGGTGTGCTGCTCATCATCTTCGGGCTGCTGATCGCCACCAACTCTATCAATGTCATCGGCTTTTGGATGCTCGAGAACTTTTCATGGTTCAGCAACATCGGCTAACTCAAGGAGGTTTCGATATGAAACGTATTCTGACATTTCTGACTATGGTGCTTTTCTCCAACACATTGGCGGCGGCTGAGCTTGGCGACGACGGCCTGCACAAAGCCGACTGGATGCGCGAGACGTTCAAGGATTTGGGCGAAGACCTTGAAGAAGCGACTGCCGAGGGCAAGGGCCTGATGATCATCATCGAACAGCGTGGCTGTATATATTGTAAGAAGATGCACGAGGAAGTCTTCGTCGTGCCTGAGATCGACCAGTACATCCACGACAATTTCTTTGTCGTTCAGATCAATATGTTTGGTGATGTTGAAGTGACGGACTTTGACGGGATGACACTGCCGGAAAAGGAAATGGTGCGGCGTTGGGGGTCGTTGTTCACACCCAGCATCTATTTCTTCCCAGAAGACGTTGATCCTAGCATGACAGCCACACAAGCCGCCGTCGCGCATATGCCGGGCGCGTTTGGCAAGTGGACAACGCTTAACATGCTGACTTGGGTTGTTGAGGAAGGCTACCTTACTGATGAGCCGTTTCAGAAGTACCACGCGCGTATGTTGGAAGAGCAGCTTTAGGGATTTGGCTGCGCTGCAGCGGCCATTTTCTGCACTTGCAACATATCTTAAAATTCAAGTAGTTGAATTTGTTGTTGCAATCAAAGCTCCGTATCCAATAGTCTACCGAACAAGGACGGGCAGTGACTCGCCTAAGGGAGGAACAATGAAACGCTTTATTTTATTCGCAGCAGCGATGGGCATTGGCGTCACAGCAGCGACCGCTGAACCGGTCTCTCCAATGCAAGTTGTGTTCACAGACGGCGCAGTCGAAGAGTCGCTAACAGGTGTGGCGGGTGATCCCGTAGCCGGGCGCGATGTCTTTGCCAATCGTAAGCTTGGCAACTGTTTGGCCTGTCACATGAACGAAGACTGGTCCGAGCAAAGCTTCCACGGCGAAGTTGGCCCGCCCATGGATGGCGTGGCAGAGCGGTGGTCCACGGCGGAACTACGTGGGATTGTGGCGAACTCTAAAGAAATGTTCCCAAATACAATCATGCCGTCCTTCTATCGCAATGCGGGCTACACGCGGACGCTGAAGAAATTTGAGGGGAAAACCATCCTCTCGGCGCAACAAGTAGAAGACGTTGTCGCATACTTACAGACCCTGACCTACGAGTAAGGGCAGGGGACAAGGAGAAAATCATGGATCTTACAAGACGCAAAGTTCTCACGATCGGGACAGGCGTATTCGCAGCGTCGGCTTTGGCCGGTCTGCCTGCTTTTGCAAGCGCGACAGATGACGCGATTGCAGCGCTGACAGGTGGTGCTGATTTGGGTGAGGGCGCAATTACACTCACGGCGCCTGAAATCGCAGAGAACGGCAACACGGTTCCAATTAGCGTAGTCGCACCTGGTGCGGTCGCAATCACATTGTTCGCCGACGGCAACCCCGTCCCGAGTGTGGCAACCTTCAATTTTGGCCCATTGAGCGCATCCCGCAGCGCGGCAACCCGTATCCGTCTGGCAAAGACGCAAAACGTTGTTGCAGTTGCGAAGATGGAAGACGGCTCATTCCAGATGGCGAAGTCTGAAGTCAAAGTCACAATCGGCGGCTGTGGCGGCTAACCAAAGTTTAGGAGAACAAGAAAATGGCAAGTGGAGTTAAACCCCGTGTACGGGTCCCGAAAACAGCGTCAGCCGGTGAAGCAATCACAATCAAGACGCTTATCAGCCACAAGATGGAAAGCGGTCAGCGCAAAGATGGCGATGGCAACGTGATCCCACGGTCCATCATCAATCGCTTTGTTGTCGACTTTAACGGTGAGAACGTCATCGACGTCACTATTGAGCCTGCAATCTCGACAAACCCATTCTTTGAGTTTGATGCGGTTGTGCCAGAGAGCGGCGAATTCAAGTTCACTTGGTACGACGACGACGGGTCTGTCTACGAAGACGCGAAATCAATCGAGGTATCCTAAATACCTCAATCGACTGGGAGGAGTCGTCATATGAAAACCATAGTCAAAGCCGTGATTGGAACGATGCTTTTGGGGTCCACTGCGTTTGCACAGGACGACAGCGCATTGATGACAAACGGTGATGCCATCCTGACCGAAGCCAGCGCGCCGGAGCATATGGAGTTTGTCGATGCGATCTATTCAGGCTGGCGGTTCCGTTCTGCGGAAACGCAAGCACTGCAGATGGATGATTTCGACAATCCGGGCTTTATCTTCATCGATCAGGCGATTGATCTTTGGGATGCGGTGGATGGATCAGAAGGGAAGTCCTGTTCATCTTGCCACTCTGACGTCGAAGAATTTGTTGGTCTCCGCGCCTCCCTCCCGCGCGTGGAAGACGGCAAGTTGGTGACGTTGGAAGATCTCATCAACCGCAGCCGTGTGGAGCATATGGGTGCTGAGCCTTGGAAATGGTCCGGATCGCAGATGACAGCCATGACCGGTTTGATCGGTCTGCAGTCGCGCGGTATGCCAATTGATGTTCAGATCGATGGGGAGGCCGCTGCGTTCTGGGAGCAGGGTAAAGACATTTATTATCAACGGGTTGGTCAACTTGATATGGCATGTGCCAATTGTCACGAAGATAACTATGGTGTCATGATCCGTGCAGACCACCTGAGTCAAGGACAGATCAACGGCTTCCCAACGTATCGCTTGAAGAACGCGAAACTCAATTCGATCCACGGTCGTTTCAAAGGTTGCATGAGCAACATTCGTGCGACGCCATTTGCCGAGGGTGGGGATGAGTTCAAAGCACTTGAGCTTTACATCGCTTCGCGCGGTGCAGGACTGGTCGTCGAAACACCGTCCGTTCGCAACTAATCAAACAAAGTCAGGCTCGGACATTCGTACTGGGCCTTTCTGCCGAATAAAATATTCAATTATGCGCATATGTCTAAAGGAGAGAACTTAGCATGATTTCCCGTCGGGATTTTCTTCAAGTAGGGATGGCCGCCTCCGCCATCGTCGGTGCATCAGGTTTTGGTAACTGGGCCCGACTTGCCGCGCAGCAAACCTTGACGCAGGATCAACTGCTTGAGTTTGACACCTTCGGGAATGTCTCGCTGATCCATATCACTGACATTCATGGTCAGTTGAACCCGATTTATTTCCGTGAGCCTTCTGTCAATCTTGGGGTGGGGGAGAATAAGGGAAAGGTGCCACATGTGACCGGCGCCGATTTCCGCAAGCTTTATGGCATCGCCGATGGCACCCTGAGCCATTATGCGCTGTCCTCTGGCGACTTTTCTTCTCTGGCGCAGGCTTACGGGCGCGTCGGCGGGTTGGACCACGTGGCGACTGTCATCAAGGCGATCCGTGCGGATCGGCCTGACGCGATTTTGCTCGATGGTGGTGATACGTGGCACGGCTCTTACACCTGTTTGAAAACGGGTGCGCAGGACATGTTCAACGTGATGAACATGTTGGCGCCCGATGCGATGACCTTCCATTGGGAGTTTACGCTGGGCAGCGACCGCCTGACCGAACTGTTGGAACAGTTGCCGTTTGATGCGCTTGGCCAGAACATTTTTGACGCCGAATGGGACGAACCAGCAGAGCTTTTCGCGCCTTACCGGATGTTTGAACGGGGCGGCACCAAGATTGCCGTGATCGGTCAAGCCTTCCCTTATATGCCCATCGCCAACCCCGGTTGGATGTTCCCTGAATATGCCTTTGGCATCCGGGATGAGAACATGGCCGCGATGGTGGATGAGGTACGCGCCGCCGGTGCTGAATGTGTTGTCGTGCTGAGCCACAACGGTTTTGACGTCGACAAGAAGATGGCGAGTGTGGTTCCTGGAATTGATGTGATCCTGTCGGGTCACACGCATGACGCCCTGCCGGAGCCTGCGCTCGTTGGGCAGACGATCATTGTGCCGTCTGGGTCCAACGGCAAGTTTGTCAGCCGTGTTGACCTCGACATTCGGGACGGTCGGATGATGGGGTATCGCACCAAGCTGATCCCGATCTTCTCTGACGTGATTACACCCGATGCGGAAACCCGTGCTGTGATCGATGCAGAACGCGCGCCTTTCGAGGCTGAGATGTCAGAGGTGATCGGTCAAACCGATAGCCTTCTGTACCGTCGTGGCAACTTCAACGGCACTTGGGATGATCTGATTTGCGACGCGCTTCTAAGCGAACGCGATGCAGAGATTGCTTTGAGCCCTGGCGTCCGGTGGGGACCATCACTGGTGCCCGGTCAGGACATCACGCGGGAAGATATTTTCGGCGTGACCTCCATGACATACGGAGAAGCCTATCGCACTGAAATGACAGGGGAATTCCTGAAGGTCGTGCTGGAGGATGTCGCCGACAACATCTTCAACCCTGATCCTTACTATCAGCAGGGCGGCGATATGGTGCGTACTGGTGGGCTTGGCTACACCATCGACGTGTCAAAACCCCAAGGGGAGCGGATCACCAACCTGACGCTTTTGAGCACGGGTGAGGCGATCGACCCGTCGCGGTCTTACGTTGTTGCGGGATGGGCGAGCGTCAATCCTGACACCGAGGGCCCACAAATCTGGGATGTCGTCGAAAGTCACATCCGCAAACTCGGTACGGTCACAGTTCAAGAAAACAACAGCGTCGAAGTCATCGGCGTCTAGCATTTTTGTTTGGAGACACTTCATCATGGATGAAAAGTTCACACCTTCGCGCCGGGCCTTTTTAAGGGGCAGCGCAGCAATGGCAGCAGGCACCGTCGCAGGTGCCGCCGCCGCTCAACAAACGCCGGATCCGCTGATTATGGAGCTTCAGGATTGGGCGTCCTACACGGGCGTCGGCGTCGATGAGGTGCCTTATGGCTTACCCATCGAATTCGAACGCCATGTCGTGCGCCGCAATGTGGAATGGCTGACGGCTTCACCAATCTCGTCCATCAACTTCACACCCATTCATGCGCTCGATGGCACGATCACGCCGCAAGGCTGCGCTTTTGAGCGTCATCACTCTGGCGCGATTGAACTGCGCAAAGAAGATTATCGGTTGATGATCAATGGTTTGGTCGACAAACCTCTGGTTTTTACTTACGAGGATATCGAGCGGTTCCCACGCGAAAACCATGTCTATTTCTGCGAATGTGCCGCGAACACGGGCATGGAATGGGCTGGTGCGCAGCTCAACGGTGCGCAGTTCACCCACGGCATGATCCATAACATGGAATACACCGGCGTTCCGCTTCGCGCGTTGTTGCAAGAAGCGGGTGCCGACATCTCTGCCGATAAATGGGTCTATGTTGAAGGGGCGGATGCCTCTTCCAACGGTCGGTCAATCCCTATGGAGAAGGCGTTGGACGATGTTCTGGTGGCCTTTAAGGCCAACGGCGAAGCCCTGCGGATGGAGCATGGCTATCCTGTTCGGCTAGTTGTTCCGGGTTGGGAAGGCAACATGTGGGTCAAATGGCTGCGCCGGATCGAAGTTGTCGATCGCGCGGTTGAGAGCCGTGAAGAAACCTCAAAATACACCGATGTTTATGAGGATGGCACCGCGCGCAAGTGGACATGGGTAATGGATGCAAAATCCGTCATCACGTCGCCGAGCCCGCAGATGCCGATCACACACGGCACAGGGCCCTTGGTCATCTCCGGTCTGGCGTGGTCTGGCCACGGGCAGATTACCCGTGTGGACGTCTCAAAGGACGGCGGCATCACGTGGGAAACCGCCCGTTTGGGCAAGCAAGGCGATACCAAAGCTTTGACCCGTTTCTATCTGGATACGGTTTGGGACGGAAAGCCGTTGCTGCTTCAGGCCCGTGCGATGGATGAAACCGGATACGTCCAACCCACAAAAGAACAGCTGCGTGAGCAGCGCGGTGAGAACGCCGTTTATCACAATAACTGCATACAAACTTGGTACGTCAGCGCAGAAGGGATCGCCGAGAATGTCGAAGTCTCCTAATCTAATCCTCCCCGCACTGGGCGGTACCACGCTGGTGCTTGGTTTGGCTTACGGCTTGTCGTCCCGCGACTATGCGGCCGACCGCATTGAGCAGTTGGAAACCCGCATTCATCAGGTCGAAGGCCACGCCAGTTCTGCGAACGAAAAACTGTCGATGGAAGCAGAGCGTGCGACACAGCTTGAGCTTCAAATCGCTGAAGTGCAGGCCGCCGCAGCAGAGCGTTTGGCCAGCGGCAGCAATTTGACCGCACCCGCGCCTGTGACCGAAGTGGGCTATGGTCTTGGTCGCCCAGCATTGGAAGAAGAAATTGCAGCGTGGGACGTTGATATCCTGCCGGACGGTCGTGGTTTGCCAGAAGGCAGTGGCGACGTTTGGACCGGTGAAGAGGTGTTCGTTGCAAAATGCGCATCATGCCACGGTGATTTTGCAGAAGGTGTCGACAACTGGCCTGTTCTGGCAGGCGGGTTTGACACTTTGGCAGATGAAGATCCCGTAAAAACAGTTGGGTCTTACTGGCCGCATCTCTCTACGGCGTGGGATTACATCTATCGCTCCATGCCATTTGGTGAAGCGGGCACGCTGACACCGGATGAGACCTACGCGATCGTAGCTTACATTCTGTATTCTAACGACATGGTCGATGATGACTTCGAACTCAGTCATGAGAACTTCACCGAAGTCGAGATGCATAACTCCGATGGTTTTGTCGTCGATGACCGGCCCGAGCTTGAGTATGCTGAATGGCGCGCGGAGCCTTGCATGAGCGACTGTAAAGAGCAGGTAGATATCACTATGCGCTCCGTCTTTTTGGTTGAAACACCAATTGAAGGCGGCAGCAACTCCGTCATGAACCACGCGGCTGGGGAAGAGCTGCCATCGTTTACGGTCGATGGTCCGTCTTTCATCCCAGTCTCGGCACCAGAGCCTGTGGAGGAAGAAGCCGAAGCAGAAGTGGTTGAAGCGTCGACTGAGGCTGATGACGGTGCTGCGCTTGCTGCGGCTGGTGAAAAGCTTTTCAAACGCTGTTCCTCTTGCCACCAAGTTGGGGCAGGGGCGACGAACCGGTCTGGTCCACAATTGAACGGCATCATCGGGCGCACCATCGGGGGCGTGGACGGGTTCCGTTATTCCAACGTCTTCAAAGCCGCGGCGGATGAAGGCCGTGTTTGGGACGACGAGAGCCTTGCGGCCTTCATCGCCGATCCGAGGGGATACTTCGCAGGCACCAAGATGGCGTTCCGCGGACTTCCATCTGAAGAAGATCAGATGGCCCTCATTGCCTACCTCGAGGCGGCAGGTGAATAGGGTGCGGTCAACGCTTTCATATCTCGGCGTTGTTCTGGCGTTCGTAGGTGGGGCAAGCCTTGCTTCGGCGGACGGTCATGGCGATCCTGATGAGGGGCAGAAGGTTTTCCGTCGCTGCTCAAGCTGTCACATGATTGGCGACGATGCCGTTAATCGTGCAGGGCCTGTCCTGACCGGAGTGGTCGGGGCGCACGTCGGGCGGGTTGAAGGCTTCCGCTATTCCAATGCGTTCAAAGTAGCGGGTGAAAGCGGTGCGGTTTGGGATGAGGCGAGCCTTGATGCCTTTCTCGAAAACCCGCGCGAGTATCTGAAAGGGAACCGCATGGCGTTCCGCGGACTGCCGGATGCCGAAAACCGTGCCAACGTCATCGCCTATCTGCGTACGTTCTCAGAAGGGGCTGAGGCTGCAGCAGTAGAAGCAGGCTTCATGGTCGCGCCGGAGGTTTTGGCAATCGTGGGTGACGTTGAATATGGCGAATACCTCGCCAGTGAATGCAAGACTTGCCATCAGGCAAGCGGCGGTGATGACGGCATCCCCAATGTCGTTGGTTTGGGCACCGACATCTTTGTCACCGCTATGCACGCTTATCGCACCAAAAACAGAGACAATCCGGTCATGCAACTGATTGCAGGCCGATTGAACGATGAAGAGATTGCGGCGTTGGCCGCTTATTTTGAAGACCTAGAAAACTAGGCTTCGTCATTAGGGAGGAAGAACATTGTCATTCAACCGAAGAAAGTTTTTGGGAACATCCGTTGCCGCGTCTGCAACATTGGCTGCGCCAATGTCCTACGCGGCAGGGCACGGTAAACCGCATGTTGTTGTGGTTGGCGGCGGTGCAGGCGGTGCGACCGCTGCGCGCTACATCGCCAATGACAGCAACGGTGATATCGCGGTCACGCTGATTGAACCCACACGGACCTACTACACTTGCTTCTTTTCGAACCTGTATCTTGGCGGGTTCAAAGAGATCGAGGACATCGGCCATAGCTACGGTGGTCTTGCCGCAAGCGGCGTTAACGTTGTGCATGATTGGGCTGTCGGCGTTGATCGTGACGCGAAAACTGTCAGCCTTGCTGGTGGCGGTGAAGTGTCCTACGACAAGCTGATCCTAAGCCCTGGTATCGACTTTGTGGACGGGGCCGTTGAAGGTTGGGATCTGTCCGCCCAAAACGCGATGCCGCATGCCTATAAAGCAGGATCGCAGACTGAGCTTTTGAAAGCCCAACTGATGGCGATGCCAGAAGGCGGCACATTCGCGATGGTTGCCCCACCGAACCCTTACCGCTGCCCTCCTGGGCCATATGAGCGGGTGTCGATGGTGGCCCACTACTTGAAAGAGAACAATCCAACAGCCAAAATCATCGTGGCTGACCCGAAGGAGAAATTCTCCAAAATGGGTCTTTTCCAGGAAGGTTGGGCGAACCACTACGAAGGCATGATCGACTGGATCGGTGCGGACTTCGGTGGCGGCAATGTGTCGGTTGATCCATCTGCGATGACGGTCACGATCGACGGTGAAGTCACCAATGTCGACGTCTGTAACGTTATCCCAGCGATGAAAGCTGGACGGATCGCTGACCTTGCAGGCGTGACCGATGGCAATTGGGCGCCCGTGAACGCAATCGACATGTCCACCAAAGCGGACGCTGATGTCTATGTGCTGGGTGACTCGTCCCAACAGGGCGACATGCCGAAATCTGGCTTCTCTGCCAACAGTCAGGCGAAGGTCTGTGCGAACGCTGTTCGCGGGGCCCTGACAGGCAGCCGTGTCTTCCCAGCGAAATTCTCAAACACATGCTGGTCGCTGATCAACACCAACGACGGTGTAAAGGTTGGTGCGACATACGAAGCAACAGATGAGAAAATCGCAAAAGTGGATGGCTTCATCTCCGCGACAGGCGAAACCGCAGAGGTGCGCCAAGCGACTTATGAAGAGTCAGAGGGTTGGTACTCTGGCATCACCGCAGACATGTTTGGCTAATCCGGCCCTGCAGTGAACCGTCTCGGGCTGCAGTGCGGCCCGAGACATAAAATGAAGGAACTCAAGATGAAGAAAGCTTTCTTAACGTTGGCACTGTGCTCATTCGCGACACAAGGACAGTCCGAAAGCCCGATCTTGACGCCCTTCGATGGCTCCTTCGAGGATGCAACATTTGCGGTTGAAACCGTGATCGTAGGGCGTGGCCTTGTTATCGATTTTGTCAGCCATGTGGGTGACATGCTCAATCGGACGGGCGAAGACGTCGGCAGCGATACGGCGATTTTTGAGAAGGCAGATATCTTTCTGTTCTGCTCCGCCGTGGTGTCCCGCGCTGTGATGGAAGCCGATCCCGCAAACATTCAGCATTGCCCTTATGGTGTCTTTGTGACCGAGGTGGACGGGGAGGTCATGATTGGCCACCGCGGTTACCCAGATGGCGCGATGCAGCAGGTCGAGGACTTGCTCCAAGACATCGTTGAAGAGGCAGGCGCGTTTTAATGGACTACACCTCATTCTTTGCCGAACAACTTTCCAATCTTCGGCAGGAAGGTAACTATCGCGAGTTCGCGGAACTGGAACGTCACCGTGGGGCGTTCCCGTCAGCGACGTGTCACAATGGCCCAGGCGATGTGACGATCTGGTGTTCGAACGACTACCTTGGGATGGGTCAACATCCCAAGGTGATCGGCGCGATGCATGATGCGCTGGACCGCACAGGAGCCGGGGCTGGCGGCACGCGCAATATCTCTGGCACAACGCATGACCATGTGTTGCTGGAGGCAGAGCTGGCCGATCTGCACGGCAAAGAAGCAGCACTTCTGTTCACCTCAGGCTATGTGTCCAACTGGGCGGCACTTGGAACCTTGGCCTCAAAAATTCCGAACTGTGTCGTTCTGTCGGACGCTTTGAACCATGCCTCCATGATCGAAGGCATTCGCCATTCTCGCGCGCAAAAGCTCATTTGGAAGCACAACGATCTTGCCGATCTGGAGGCGAAACTGGCGGCACTGCCCGCGAACCAGCCAAAGCTGATTGCGTTTGAAAGCGTCTATTCGATGGATGGGGATATCGCCCCGATTAAAGAGATTTGCGACCTTGCCGATCGGTATGGCGCGATGACCTATCTTGATGAGGTGCATGCGGTTGGGCTTTACGGTCCACGCGGTGGTGGTATCGCGGAACGCGAAGGTCTGATGGATCGCCTGACCGTCATTGAAGGTACGCTTGGCAAAGCCTTTGGCGTTGTCGGTGGCTACATCGCCGCCTCCGCCGAATTATGTGATTTTGTCCGCTCCTTCGCGAGCGGGTTTATTTTTACAACAGCCCTCCCACCTGCTGTTGCGGCTGGCGCGGCCGCCTCGATCCGCCATTTGAAAGAAAGCGGTGTTGAGCGGTCAGCGCAGCAGGTCCGCGTGGCCGAGGTACGCGAACGGCTGGATGCCATCGGGCTGCCGCACATCGACAACCCAAGCCACATCATCCCTGTGATGGTGGGTGACCCGATGAAATGTAAATTCATCTCTGACACGTTGTTGAAGGACTACGGGATCTATATTCAGCCGATCAATTATCCGACGGTGCCCAAAGGGACTGAACGCTTGCGCATCACACCGTCACCCGTTCATACGGCGGCGGATATCGAAAAATTGCTGACAGCGCTCGAAGAACTCTGGACCCAATGTGAGCTGGCCCGTAAACTTATGGTGGCGCAGTAGCTATTGAGGCTTATAGGCTGTGTTTTCGCGCCAACCATTGAATCCTGATTGCAGCACAAGGACGTTTTCACGTCCCAATACGCGCAATCCAAACAAGGCTTGTGCGGATAAGGCCCCTGTGTTGCAAAAAAGGACAACTTTGCTGTCTGTTGGAACCGCGTCGATCTGACTGAAGATGTCCCGCCATTCGATATGCTGCGCGCCGGGGATTGTGCTTTGCTCAAACTCCTCAAACGTTCGCGTGTCGATAAAGGTCACAACGTTGAAGATCTCCTCCGTCAATTGTTCGGGGCGGATGATCCCTGCGTCGTAGGTGGCAAATTCTGAATAGTCTTGCATCGCGTCTTGGACAGGATCGGCAAGAGCGAGCGTTGCCAGTGGCGTGAGTAGCATCGCGACGATGAGGCGCATAAGAATTAATTCCATTCTTCTTGGGCCGCGATGTAGAGTGCTTGGGATTGCTCTGGCGTAATCACCGGAAGACCACGTTCCAGCCACCCAACCGCGTGGCCATTTCCAAACATTCCTTCGGAGACATCTGCGACACCTTTAATCCCATTCCGTTCAAAGATTTCGGTGACATATGCCGTGCGGCCCCCGGTGGCACAAATCAGCGCGATTTGAAAGGGATCATATTATTCCAAGATCGCTTGTAGCTGACTTGCGAATGCGGGTGTGTGCATCGAGACGGGCCAAGCCCCCTCCGCGACACCACTTTCCTGCCATTCCGCTGGTCGGCGAATGTCGAGCAAGACAAGCTCCCCCGATGCGACCATACGGGCGGCGTCAGGGGCGCTGATGATTGGCGTTTCCGCGTGGGCAGTCAAGGTCGATCCAACCATGACCACCAATGCCAATAGAATGCGTCTAAGCCCTAGCAATCCTGACACGTTTTCAGACCAAATATCCGATGGATTGGGCAAAAGCTTACAAAAGCTGTGCCAACAAAGATCACCCCAAGATAGCCCCAAGCACCAATTGTTCTAATTGCAGCCAACGCGATCAGGAGTGCGTCCAGAACGAAACGGGCGATCCGGTCCAGATTTCCGACATTGCGTGTCATCATGTGTTCCTTTCCAAGAAATAGATACGGCAATCATGCAAGCGGTCTGCTTTTCATCTGTGACATTGTCACACAGCAGTGCAACTAACTGTCATTCTCAAGCAGAATTGTATTACTCAAACTCCATCTGTTCATAGACGCGCCCAGCGTTACGGGTGGCGAGTTCTTCATATGTGTCTAGGTGGGAATAGGGCGTCTGATCGACATAGTAGGCGTCCGCAAGACCGCCGCCGTTGTCCAAATGCTCCCCTATTTTTTCGCGTAAGTAAACAAGGTAATCGTGCGTGTAGCGGCGCACCTGATCCATATTCGTGGGCGTGCCGTGGCCTGGGATGACGTAGGTCACGCCGAGAGGTTCGAACGCGGTTTCCCATGTTTCGATCCAATCGAGCGCGATGGTGTCTTCAAAGATTGGCAGCATCCGTTGGTGGAAGGCTATGTCGCCTGCGATCACAATGCTTTGTTTTGGCAACCAGACCTGCGTGTCACCGGGGCCGTGCGCAGGGCCGAGATATAGAACTTCGATCCGGTAGTCGCCCATTTCGATGATGCGCTTGTCTTCAAACGTCTCCGTCGGGCCTTGCAGGAACGTGCCTTCGGCTTTGTCGCGATTGTACCGCTTCATGCCTTCAAGGATCATATGCCCGCGCTCTTCAAATTCATGGGCGGCATCGACATGCGCAAGGATCGGAACACCCTGTTCCGCCCAGTAGGAATTGCCAAGCATGGCGTGCCCTTGACCGTTCTCATCAATCACCAGTTTGACGGGCTGGTCGGTGATGGCTTTGATCTCCTCATGGAGCGCTTCGGCAAGGATGTAGGCCGCGCCACCGTTCACCACGACCACGCCGTCGCCCGTGATGATGAAGCTGAGGTTGTTGTTGTGTCCCGTGTTTTCATAGGTCGGTGGGGCGGTCGCCCCAATCGCAGACCAGACATTCGGGATCACTTCGATTGGCTTAGAGTAGAGCGGGGAGGCAGGGTATTGATCCGCGATATCCTCGCTCGCCATGCTCTGCTGCGCCAAGAGCATAAAGGCGATGAGCCACCGCATTAGCCAGCCTCCACAAAGCGGTAGCCGTCACCGTCACGGTCGACCTGACCAATGCCGCCGTTTGGCAAGTGAAACCCAATCAATGTCATCTGTTCGGCGGTCAGCCGGTCGAACAGCATTTTGCGGGTGTCGATGGCTTGAGCGGCGTCCTGATCTGACCCGCTTTCCCATTCCGGTTTGCGGAAGGCGACATGGTGGTTACCAATCGCATCGCCCACGACCAATGCGGCCTCACTTCCTTGGCGGACTTCAAAAGCCATGTGGCCAGGTGTGTGCCCATATGTGGCGGTGGCCATGATGCCCGGCAAAACCTCTTCACCATCGTCAAAAAGGACAACAGTGTCTTCGATGGCTTCCATCCGGCGTTTGGCCCCAACAGCAAAGGCGGCGCGCGCCTCCCCAATGGCGTTGACGGTTTCAGGGTTCCACCAGTAATCCCATTCCGCAAGGCCCATCATATAGGTCGCGTCGTAAAACAACGGCTCATCAAAATCATCGAGCAGACCCCAGATGTGATCGGGGTGGGCATGAGTGAAGAGGACATGGGTGATATCCTCCGGCGCGAGGCCGATGGCGTCCAGACTGTCGACAATCATGCCTGCGGTGGGCATGAAGTCAGGACCGGATCCCACATCAAAGAGCACGTTATTCGTACCATCGCGGTAGAGCGCGAGGTTGCATTCAGGCTCCAACCGTTCTGCAGACAGGTTGTAGTCCGCCAAGATCGGGGCCAGCTCATCCTTTGGCATCGGCTCAAAAATGAAATCGCCGGGCAGCATCAGGCTTCCGTCGCTCAACGTGGTGAGTGTTGCCGAGCCGATGGCAAGCTCCGCCGTTGCAAATCGTGGCAGGATGCCAAACCATGGGGCCAATGCGGCGCCTTGGATTAGGTTGCGGCGTGATAAGGTCATGGTACCCTCCCATTAAATTCTCGTATGTGAATATGAATGTATTTTAGGGCTAAGGCAAGAAACAGCGACTGGTAGAAGGTGTGAAACGGCAATGCAAGGGTTGACCAAAGCAGGCGATTGGACGGAGCGGTTTCAAGGCACGAAATCCTTGCCTGAGACTGTGCGCCACCGTTTGCGTGGTGTCGCCAAGTCCCGCATCTACAAAAAGGACCAACAGGTCTTTGGACCCGACAATGTGCCCGACAGCCTGCTGTTCCTCTATGAGGGGACGATCCGCGTCTCCCAAACCTCACATAGTGGGCGCGATATTGTGCTCTACCGCGTCGATGCAGGCGAAAGCTGTGTTCTGACGACGGCCTGCATGCTCGCGGAAGAGGCTTATAACGCCGAAGGTATTGCTGAGACGGACATCAGAGTTGTCGTTTTGCCGAAACCATCTTTCGACCGCCTAGTTGCAGAGGAACCCGCCTTTCGCACCTTCGTTTTCGCGGCCTATTCACGCCGGCTGATTGATCTGTTGCGGGTGGTGGATGATGTGGCTTTTGGCCGGATTGATGTACGATTGGCGGAACGTTTGCTGACTTTGGCAGGCGGAAAGCCAGAGATTTCGGCGACGCATCAGCAAATCGCTAGCGAACTTGGTACCGCGCGGGAGGTTATTTCTCGCGTGCTGCATGATTTTCAAAAGCGGGGGCTGATCGCCCAATTCCGTGGAAAGATTGCAATTTCTGATGAAGCGACGCTGCGCGCGCTGTCAGAAAACTAAGAAAAACTCCAAGGAATCCCTCCTAAGGTGACATTGTCACTGAAGCCGCGCGGCGCCTCACCTATTTCGGTCTCAGGCGCGGTGGCCCGTGATGCACCACAGGACATCGCCACCCCTTTGAACAGATCGTCGCCGTTACTGTGGGGCGATCCTTCCAACAAGGAGTTTGGATTTGGAAACCCTCTTTACACCACTCACGGCGTTTGGCGGCGGTCTGTTGATCGGCTTGGGCGCGGTCATGTTGAAATACGGTCTTGGCCGTATTCTTGGCGCGTCTGGCGTTCTCGCCGGCGTTGTTTTCCCCTCTTCGCGGGAAGATTTTGCATGGCGGGCTGCGCTTGTTGTGGGAGTGCTGCTGTCGCCATTAGCGCTATTCGCTTTCACTGGGTCAATGCCTGTTGTTGATGTGCCTATCAGCCCGCTGATGATTGTCGTCGGCGGTGTGTTCGTTGGCTTTGGCACCAGCTTGGGATCAGGCTGCACCTCCGGTCACGGGGTCTGTGGTTTGCCGCGTCTGTCGGTTCGGTCGCTCGTCGCAGTGCCGACCTTTATGGCCACGGCGGTAGTCACCGTCTTCATCATTCGTCATGTGCTTGGTTTGGGGGCCTAAAGAGATGAAACTTTTCTTTGCATTGATCACAGGTCTCGTCTTTGGCATCGGCCTTGCCATCTCTGGAATGATGAACCCAGCTAAAGTTCTGAACTTCTTCGATATAGCAGGGACTTGGGACCCAAGCCTGATGTTCGTTATGGGCGGCGCGGTTCTGGTGACCTTCGTTGGCTACCGCTTGGTGTGGCGTCGGAATGAGCCGCTGTTTGATGGGCAGTTTCATATTCCGTCATCGAACGAAATCGACAGACGACTGGTGGGTGGATCGGCCATGTTTGGGATCGGCTGGGGCATTGCCGGCTTCTGCCCAGGCCCCGCGATTGCAGCACTTGGAACCGGTCGGTGGGAAGCGGCGCTCTTCGTGGCGTCAGTTGTAGCGGGCCTCGGCATTCGCCGGCTTATGGTTCCGGTGCAAGCGCAAGCGAAGGCAGGCTAAACATGGCGCTTCAACCGCTGACGAAATCATCCCTCATCATCTCTGCGATTCTGATTGTAGGGGCCGTGGGCGCAGGCGGCACGTATTTTGTCATGTCGCACGGGCACGGAAATGACCCATCAAATCACCACTCCGGTGCTATGGGTCACGGCATTAGGATGCACGATGAAATCAATATGCCCGGTCTGCGTGGGGAGAACGCAACGGCGGAGGAAAGCGCAGAGATTGCGGTTTTGTTCCGCAATTTTGAAACGATCACGCGCGACGTTCAAAACCTGCCAAATGGCATTCGGACAGTTACGGCCTCGACGGACCCTGATGTGATGGATGCCTTGGTCAGCCATTCGATTGGCATGATCGACCGGGTCAAACGTGTGGATGACCCAAAGATTGAAATACAAAGCCCGACCCTCGACATCTTCTTTGTGTGCGGGGAGGGGATCGAAACCACGACGGAGGTCACGAACGAAGGGTTGGTTGTTGTGCAAACTTCAGACGATCCAGAGCTTTTGGCCGCGCTGCAAACCCATTCAGCCGAAGTCACCGAGATGGCCGAACGCGGCATGGCCGCTGTTCATGAAATGATGATGGCTGATGGCCGCAACCACTGAAAGGAGACCAGAAATGACCAATTATCCAGTCACGATGGACATCCATCCAGACGTCGAAGCGTTCTTCGATGAACCCACAAACACGATCAGTTACATCGTGACAGATCCAAGCTCTGACGCTTGCGCGGTTGTCGATAGCGTTATGGATCTGGACTATGCCGCGGGCCGGATCACGCATGACAGCGCGGATAAAATCATCAGCCGGATCAAAGAGCGTGGTCTCAAGCTTGAGTGGATCATTGAGACCCATGTCCATGCCGACCACCTAAGTGCGGCACCCTACATCCAGCAGGAGTTGGGCGGCAAGATCGGCATCGGAGAAGGCATCATGATCGTGCAGGACACGTTCGGCAAAGTTTTTAACGAAGGGACCGATTTCCAGCGCGATGGCAGCCAGTTTGATGCGCTGTTCAAAGACGGTGACACCTACATGATTGGTAATATGCAAGCCTTTGCCATCTTCACACCGGGCCATACGCCTGCGTGCATGGTGCATGTGATAGGCGATGCGGCCTTTGCGGGTGACACGCTCTTTATGCCGGATGGCGGGTCCGCCCGAGCGGACTTCCCCGGTGGGGATGCTGGCGTCCTGTACGATTCTATCATGAAGGTGTTGAGCCTGCCGGATGATATGCGTCTGTTTATGTGCCACGACTATGGACCGGGCGGCCGCGATATCGCCTGGGAAACCACAGTGGGCGAAGAAAAAGCCAACAACATTCACGTGGGCGGTGGCAAATCGAAAGAGGATTTCGTCAAATTCCGCACCGATCGTGATGCGCAACTGGCCATGCCAAAGCTCGTCATCCCGTCACTGCAAGTGAACATGCGGGCAGGGGAAGTGCCAACCGATAAGGACGGTCGCCCCATGCTAAAGATCCCAGTCAACGCGCTGTGAGGGGTCACACCGATGGAGATTAAGAAAATCCATGACGGTCTGTCTGTGTCACCCCAAATAGAGGCGGCCTACCTTGAGGCGATCAAGAAGGCTGGTTTCAAAGCCATTATCTGCAACCGTCCTGATTGCGAGGTGGAGGATCAACCATCCTTTGCATCAATAGAGGCGAAAGCCAAAGATGTTGGGCTTACGGCGATCTACTTGCCGGTCCGACCCGGCATGTTGACGGAAGCAGATGTCGATGAGTTCGAGACTCTGCTGGCTGAACTGTCAGGTCCGATCATCGCCTACTGTCGCACTGGTGCGCGCTCTGAAATGCTGTGGACGCAGTGTGAGGCAAGAGCAATCGGCGTGGTGGAAACAGCATCCTGATCGATCTTGACGCTGCGGGTGGACGAAAACCTGTATTTCGGCAACACGCGGTTTTTGGAGGGTTTGGTTCAGTCACGGGTCACGCCCGACTGTGATATCAAACATGTGGTTCTGATGTTCTCCGCCGTGAATGAAGTTGTTTTCTCGGCACTCGAAAGCCTCAAAGTGATCAACGAGCAGCTGACCAATATGAACATCGGTCTGCATCTTTCGGAAGTAAGAGGCCCGGTTATGGATCGCTTGAAGACCTTGCACCTTTTGGAAGACCTGAATGGCCGCGTGTTCCTGTAACAGTATGAGGCGTTTTGTGCGCTGAAAGCCTAGAGCCTAACGGCATTGTCAAATTGACGCCCCGTTGGTTTTGGGGGACACAAGGTTATGACCGAAGCCGTCCTTACTTTGACCGATGTCGCCTGCGCCCGTGGGGGGCAACGGATATTGGATCATGTGAGCTTTGCCCTTGGTCGGGGTGAGGTCATTGTCCTGCGAGGGCCGAATGGCGCAGGAAAGACCACGCTGCTGCGCACCATCGCAGGACTGCAAAGGCCACTTTCCGGCAGCATCGAGGTAGAGGCCGAAGACCTGATCTATGCCTCCCACGCGGATGGATTGAAAGGCACGCTCACTGTCGCCGAAAACCTCATGTTCTGGGCGCGGCTGTTCGGTAGGGACACGATCGATCACGCATTAGAGACGATGGAGCTCATCAAGCTCTCCGGCAATTTCGCGCAGAACCTGTCTGCCGGGCAAAAGCGGCGGCTTGGGCTGGCGCGGCTGTTGGTGACGGGGCGGGACATATGGATTTTGGATGAACCGACGGTGTCGTTGGATCAAGCCTCTGTTGCGATCTTTACCGACGTGGTGGCGGAGCATGTGGCCACTGGGGGATCCGTTCTGGCCACAACGCATATCGACTTCATGCCTGCCGCGCGCACGATCGACGTCTCTGAGTTCAAACCGGACACACCCTATGTCGCGGATACGGAAGAGGCGTACTTTTGATTGAGATTTTCATGCGAGATTTGCGGCTTGCGGTCCGGTCCGGTGGTGGCTTCGGGCTGGCGCTCGTGTTCTTCTTGATCGTTGTATTTCTGATCCCGCTGGGGGTAGGGCCCAACGTGAACCTTTTGGCACAAATCAGCCCTGGCGTGCTCTGGATCGGAGCTTTGCTGGCCTGTTTGCTGTCCCTCGACCGGATGTTTGCTACGGATTGGGAGGACGGGTCGCTCGATTTGCTATTGACTGCGCCGGTCCCAAGCGAGGGCCTAATCTTCGCAAAAGCAGTCGCGCATTGGACGACCACAGGGTTGCCGCTCTGCTTGGCAGCGCCGGTGCTGTCGTTTCTGGTGAATATGCCTTTGCTAGGCATCCCGTGGCTGGTGATCGCGCTTTTAGCAGGCACTCCCGCGTTGTCGATGATTGGCGCCTTTGGCGCTGCACTGACAATCGGCGTGAAACGCGGTGGACTGCTGATGTCGCTCCTGATCTTGCCGCTCTATATCCCCACGCTCATCTTCGGCACCGAAGTCACCCGCCGCGGCATGCTGGGCCAAAGCTTCGAAACCCCGCTCCTCTTCCTCTGCGCCATCACCCTCGCCAGCGTAGCCCTGCTGCCGTTTGCAGCTGCGGCTGTACTGAAACGGTCGGCGGAGTGATGAGGATCGATCACTCGAGAAAGTCAAACTCGATTGAAAAAGGGGAGGTGCGCAATCCAACTGTACCGTGCAATTCAGGTTTTCAACAGCAAGCATAGACTAGGATCAGTAAAGTGTATCTGATCAATCTTGCGCGTTACAATTGTCAATCAATTGCAGCCCAAGCTGCTAGTTCTTGAAAACATTGATTCCGGTTGCGCGGGTACACGTGAGAAGCTGGCAGGGAATAGGGCGGCTTTCTTCGCGAGGGAGCGCTAGAAACGCTTGCTAGGTTGAGCCCGTTTACCCAGACGTGTCATGCGTGTCTAAAACACCTCAGGGATGGTCACGAATTTGGTACGAAACTTTGGGTTAGTTTGGTGCAAAACTTAGCAGTTAACGCTCAAACTTATTATATAAATAACCCATATTGTCATATTTTGGTGCCCAGAAGAGGACTCGAACCTCCACGTCCATACGGACACCAGCACCTGAAGCTGGCGCGTCTACCAATTCCGCCATCTGGGCACGGATTGGTTAAGCGCAATTAAGCTGCGTGGGTTTGCCTGTCAACGGGATTCGATCAGTTTGTTGCGTTCGGTTTGGCCTTGTTTGCTTTGAGCGGCATGGATACACCCTCCCCAACGGTTTTTCGCGAAAGGTGTCACCATGTCAGAGATGGTCACAATTTTTGGTGGGTCTGGATTTGTCGGGCGGTATATCGCGCGCCGGATGGCGAAAGCGGGCTGGCGCGTGCGCGTGGCTGTACGCAATCCGAACGAAGCGATGTTTGTACGGCCCTATGGCACCGTTGGACAGGTTGAGGCGGTGTTTTGCAACGTGCGTGATGATGCGAGCGTGGCGGCTGTCCTCTCTGGAGCGGACGCTGTGGTGAACTGCGTTGGCGTGCTGGATGAGTCCGGCAAGAACACGTTCGAGGCTGTTCAGGCAGAGGCCCCAGGTCGTATCGCCCGGCTTGCGAAAGAAAAGGGCATCATCCGCATGGTCCATATCTCGGCTATTGGCGCAGATGCCTGCGCTGAAAGTGAGTACAGCCAAACAAAGGCGGCTGGTGAGGCGGCAGTTCAGGATCACTTGCCGAGCGCCGTTATCTTGCGTCCATCGATCATCTTTGGCCAGGAGGATGAGTTCTTCAATCGCTTCGCGGGCATGTCCCGCTTTGGTCCTGTCTTGCCAGTTGTTGGCGCGGATATGAAGTTTCAGCCGGTCTTTGTTGACGATGTGGCTGCTGCTGCCGAACAAGCCGTGCTCGGCACAGTGGACGCTGGCATCTATGAACTTGGTGGGCCGGAGGTGGATACCTTCCGTGGCCTGATGCATCGCATGTTGGAGATGATTCGCCGTCGTCGGCTTGTCCTCAACATTCCATTTTTTGTTGCACGGATTATGGCGTTTGGCTTCAGCGTTGCGAACTTCTTGACCCTTGGTCTTTTGCCACGCGCAATTACTGCGGATCAGATCAAGAACCTCGCGCTCGATAATGTGGTCGAAGAGGGCGCGAAGACGTTTGATGACTTTGGCATTCAACCCAAGACGATGGGTTCTGTTCTGCCTGACTATCTCTGGCGATTCCGCCCGTCGGGTCAGTATGACGCCATCAAGGAATCGGCCAAGAACCTTCGGGACACCTGATGGACGGCGACACGACGCTTGTTGCGGCCCTTCTTGGTGTTCTGGAAGGGGCGACGGAGTTTATTCCGGTTTCCTCAACCGCGCACATCCTGCTTGCGGGGGAGCTGTTGGGATTTGAAAGCACCGCCAAGACGTTTGAAATTGTTATCCAGCTAGGTGCGGTTCTGGCGATCCTGTCGGTCTATGCGACCCGCCTTTTGGGTGTCGCGCGGCAAACGCCTCATGATCCAGCGGCGCGGCGATTTTTTCTCAGCATTATCTTTGCCTGTATACCCGCAGGGGTTCTGGGCATCGCGTTCAACGATTTTATCAAAGAGACATTGTTCAACAGTCTGACCGCCATCGCGATTGTGCTGATTGTGGGTGGGGTGATCCTCTTGTTT
>NZ_CBFIEO010000006.1:62350-144396 GCF_965661665.1 Cognatiyoonia sp.
TTATCAAAGAGACATTGTTCAACAGTCTGACCGCCATCGCGATTGTGCTGATTGTGGGTGGGGTGATCCTCTTGTTTATTGATCGGTTGAAGCTGACTGTCCGGCATGAGGATGCGATGCGGGTTCCTTTGAAAACGGCGTTCGCGATTGGCCTGTTTCAGTGTCTGGCATTGATGCCCGGCACGTCGCGCAGCGGGGCGACGATTGTGGGCGGAATGTTGATGGGGGTTAGCAAACGGGCGGCGGCAGAATTTTCGTTCTTCTTGACCATGCCGGTGATGTTTGGCGCCACGCTGATTGATCTGCTGAAGAATTGGGATGCGCTTAATTCATCCGCCCTTTGGTTGATCGCGGTTGGATTTTCCACGGCGTTTGTGACTGCGGTGATCGTTGTGCGCGCGGTTGTGGGCTTCATTTCGCAGAATGGCTACGCGCTCTTTGGCTGGTGGCGAATCGTGGCAGGCCTTGCAGCATTGGGGTATTTGCACTTATAAGTCAGCAATACTGACATAAAAATCGGTAAAATTTTGCTTTCTGTTTGTTGATAAATTGTATTTTTCATTAATAAGTCAGTATTACTGACTTTTCATCCCGAAGCCTTGCCGCTAGAAGGGGCGCTCACATCCAAAGCGGGGTCTGACTATGGCTGGTCAAAAAATGCTGAAGTTCACATCTGTTGGTCGCGACATGCCCGAAAAACGTGTGCCTGATCTACGCAAACAGGATTTCAACGAGATTTATGCCGAGTACGCCCGCGAAAAGGCAGCAGAGCAGGCCAGCCGCTGTTCGCAATGTGGCGTACCTTATTGCCAGTCGCATTGCCCGCTGCACAATAACATCCCCGACTGGCTGCGCCTGACCGCAGAGGGGCGTCTGCGCGAAGCCTATGAAGTCAGCCAAGCGACGAACACATTCCCAGAGATTTGTGGCCGTATCTGTCCGCAGGACCGCCTTTGCGAAGGCAACTGCGTGATCGAACAATCCGGCCACGGTACAGTCACCATCGGCTCCGTGGAGAAGTACATCACCGACACAGCGTTTGAGGAAGGCTGGGTTCAGCCCATCGCGCCTGGGGTTGAGCGTGCTGAAAGCGTTGGCATCATTGGCGCAGGTCCTGGCGGTTTGGCCGCAGCGGATCGTCTGCGTCGCCAAGGCGTCCAAGTCACGGTATATGATCGTTATGACCGCGGCGGCGGATTGCTGACCTACGGAATCCCGGGCTTCAAGCTGGAAAAAGACACTGTCATGCAGCGGATGCAGCAGTTGGAAGACGGAGGCGTGCAATTCGTTCTGAACTGTAACGTGGGCAAAGACCTGTCCTTTGACGCTATCCGTGGCAAGCATGATGCTGTTCTGATTTCCACTGGCGTCTACAAGTCCCGTGACCTGCCGGACGCGGATGCGGATGGGATCGTGCGCGCGATTGATTATCTGACCGCCAGCAACCGCAAGAGCTTTGGTGACGATGTGGAAGAGTTCGACAACGGCATGTTGAACGCTGAAGGCAAGCGTGTCGTCGTAATCGGTGGTGGCGACACCGCGATGGACTGCGTACGCACCGCGATCCGCCAAGGTGCGGAAAGTGTGAAGTGCTTGTATCGCCGCGACAAAGAGAACATGCCGGGCTCCCAGCGTGAGGTTGCCAACGCCGAAGAGGAAGGTGTCGAGTTCGTTTGGCTTACCGCCCCTGCTGGATTTGAAGGCGACCCTGTGACCGGTGTGACCGTCCAAAAGATGCGCTTGGGCCAACCAGACGCCACAGGCCGTCAGGCCCCAGAAGTCATCCCTGGTGCGGACTATGTTGAGGACGCGGACCTTGTGGTCAAAGCACTTGGGTTCGAGCCAGAAGACCTACCTGCGCTTTGGGGCGTCGAAGGTTTGGAAGTGACCCGCTGGGGTACGGTCAAAGCTGATTTCACCACCGGCCAGACAAGTCTCGACGGGGTGTTTGCGGCGGGTGATATCGTCCGCGGCGCGTCATTGGTTGTTTGGGCAATCAAAGATGGGCGCGACTGCGCAGACGCAATTATAGACTATTTAAGCAGCGCAAATGCGGTGGCTGCAGAATGAGTCGCAGAGCGTGCACAAAGCGTAAACCCAGCGTACATACGCATGTCATACAGCAATCTGCCGCTGGGGCAGTGATGCTGACCCTTTTGATGGCCATTGGCCTGACAGCGAAACCAGTCTTTGGTCAGTCCGCTGACACCTTCACACTGCCGTCTGGATGTTGGGCGTGGGTCACGGTTCAGGCCGCTGATTGCACTGTCGAGCATAACTTCGTCTGTGAAGGCGATCCTGACGGCCACAAGCAGCGGGTCATCCTTGATGAAGAAGGGATGGTCTATCTCGGCACGACGGACGACGAATCCCAGTGGCTCAACAGCTTTCACCCACGCTCCGCCCATTCTGAGCAACTGGAGCCGGAGCCGCGCGACCGTGCGTCTTTTACTGAGCTGTTGGAGAACGGTGTCGATACCTACGACTTCCGCACAATCTCCCCCGAGCTTGGCGTGACCCGCTTTGTGGGTCAGGACACGCTGACAGGCCGCACCGTTGTGATTGACGGGGTGGCGCTTGAAGAAACACAGTTCAACATCACCGCTTACAATCAAGATGGTGATGAGATTTGGTCGTCAGAAGGCAATGAATACATCCACCGCGACTGGCGGATTTTTCAAGCGGGGCCGAGCACGGTCACCTTGCCTGACGAGTCCTATCAAGAAGATGACAGCCCGGTGGAATATATGTTCCCCGGCGATCCCGGCTTTTTGTCGGTCAATCCAAAACATGGCTGCGGACTGACAATGTCCAACAGCCCCGTGACTGCCCTAGAGGAGTTTTTGAATGTCGATCTTTGATAACGCTTGGGTAGCTGCCGAACAGGCAAAACGCGACTGGATGGCTGAGAATAGCCTTTATCGCGATGAGGATGAGCATGCGTCCTGCGGTGTCGGTCTTGTGGTGTCCATTGATGGTACGCCGTCCCGTGCCGTGGTTGAAAATGGGATCGACGCGCTCAAGGCCGTTTGGCACCGTGGCGCGGTTGATGCCGATGGCAAAACAGGTGATGGCGCGGGTATCCACGTCCAAATTCCTGTGCCGTTCTTTTATGACCAAGTGCGCCGCACAGGGCATGAACCTGATGATGATAAGCTGATCGCGGTCGGTCAGATCTTCCTGCCGCGCATCGACTTTGGCGCGCAAGAGCAGAGTCGCACGATTGTGGAAACCGAAGTTCTCCGCATGGGGCACTACATCTACGGCTGGCGCCACGTGCCGGTTGAGAATGAGTGTCTTGGCGAAAAGGCCAATGCGACACGGCCAGAGATTGAGCAAATCCTGATCCGCTGTGAAAAGGATATGACCGAGGAAGAGTTTGAGCGTGAGCTTTACATCATTCGTCGCCGTATTGAGAAAGCGGCCGGTCGTGATCTTTATATTTGCTCTCTGTCTTGCCGGTCGATCATCTACAAAGGCATGATGCTGGCGGAGCAAGTGGCGATTTTCTATCCTGACCTGATGGACAAGCGCTTTGAAAGTGCGTTTGCGATTTACCACCAGCGCTATTCCACCAACACCTTCCCGCAGTGGTCGCTGGCGCAGCCTTTTCGCATGTTGGCCCACAATGGTGAAATCAACACGCTGAAAGGCAACGTCAACTGGATGCGCAGCCATGAAATCCGCATGGCATCTGGTGCATTTGGTGATGCGGCAGAAGATATCAAGCCGATCATTCCGGCTGGGGCGTCTGACTCGTCTGCTTTGGATTCCGTTTTCGAGGTGCTGGTCCGCGCAGGCCGCAGTGCGCCCATGGCAAAAACCATGATGGTGCCAGAGGCATGGTCCAAGCAAGGGTCTGACATGCCGCAGGCGTGGCATGACATGTACGGCTACTGCAACGCAGTGATGGAGCCGTGGGACGGTCCCGCTGCCTTGGCGATGACGGATGGTCGTTGGGTCTGCGGTGGTCTGGATCGGAACGGTCTGCGTCCGTTGCGCTACGTCGTGACAGGCGATGGCCTTTTGATCGCAGGGTCAGAGGTTGGCATGGTGCCGATTGACGAGGCGATTGCAGTTGAAAAGGGTGCCTTGGGTCCGGGTCAGCTGATCGCGGTTGATATGGAAGAGGGGAAGCTCTTCCACGATGAGGAACTCAAAGACAAGCTGGCCGCGTCGCAGCCGTTTGGTGAATGGGTGGGGCTGGTCACAGACCTAAACACGGTGCTGGATGATACGACAGAAGCAGCGGTATTCAGCGGTGTGGAACTGCGCAAGCGGCAGATCGCGGCGGGCTATTCCATGGAAGAGCTTGAACAGGTTCTGGCCCCAATGGCCGAGGACGGGAAAGAGATGATCGCGTCCATGGGCGACGACACGCCATCGGCCGTACTGTCCAAGACCTATCGCCCGCTAAGCCATTTCTTCCGCCAGAATTTCTCTCAGGTCACGAACCCGCCGATCGACAGCCTGCGCGAAAGCCGCGTGATGTCGCTGAAGACACGCTTTGGTAACTTGAAGAACGTGCTCGATGAAAGCAGCAGCCAGACGGAGATTCTGGTGCTCGACAGCCCGTTCGTGGGCAACGCCGAATTTGACGCGATGGTTGAGCAGTTCGGCGGCAGCGTTACTGTGATCGACTGTACTTTTGAAACCGGTGTAGGCGCGTTGAATGCTGGCTTGCAGCGGATCATGTCTGAGGCGGAAGATGCCGTACGGTCTGGCGCTGGGCATATTGTTCTGACCGATCAAGGTCAGTCTGAAATCCGGATCGCGATGCCAATGATCCTTGCGACCTCTGCGGTGCATTCTGGTCTGACGAAGAACGGTCTGCGAACCTTCTGTTCAATTAATGTACGGTCTGCGGAGTGTATTGATCCGCATTACTTTGCGGTTTTGATCGGCTGTGGTGCAACCACGGTGAACGCCTACCTCGCGCTCGATTCCATCGCAGATCGGGTGGAGCGTGGCTTGATAGATGGCACGCTCACCGATGCGATGCGTCGCTATCGGGCTGCCGTTGATGCGGGTCTGCTCAAGATCATGTCGAAGATGGGGATTTCGGTTCTGTCGTCCTATCGTGGAGGCCTGAACTTTGAAGCTGTCGGCCTGTCCCGCGCGATGGTGGCGGAATATTTCCCAGGCATGCAAAGCCGAATTTCCGGCATTGGTGTGAGCGGTATTCAGTCAAAGCTGGAAGACGTTCACGCACAAGGCTGGAAGAGTGGCACAGACATTCTGCCCATCGGCGGCTTTTACAAAGCGCGTCGATCTGGCGAAAAGCACGCTTGGGAAGCGCAGACCATGCATTTGATGCAAGCGGCCTGTAACAATGCGTCTTATGGGCTGTGGCAGCAGTATTCAAGAAAGATGCAAAACAACCCGCCGATCCACCTTCGGGACTTGTTGGCAATCAAACCCCTTGGCGTGCCTGTGCCGATTGAAGAGGTGGAAAGCATCACGTCGATCCGCAAGCGCTTCGTCACACCGGGCATGTCGCTGGGTGCATTGAGCCCTGAGGCGCATAAGACACTGAATGTCGCGATGAACCGCATTGGGGCGAAGTCTGATTCCGGCGAGGGTGGCGAAGATCCGGCGCACTTCCATCCAGAGCCAAACGGTGACAACCCATCTGCGAAGATCAAGCAGGTCGCCTCTGGCCGGTTTGGTGTGACCGCCGAATACCTCAACCAATGTGAAGAGCTTGAGATCAAAGTCGCCCAAGGTGCCAAGCCCGGTGAGGGCGGTCAGTTGCCCGGAATGAAGGTCACGGACCTCATTGCCCGCCTGCGTCATTCAACGAAAGGTGTAACGCTGATCTCACCACCGCCACACCACGATATCTATTCGATCGAGGATTTGGCGCAGCTCATCTACGATCTGAAGCAGATCAATCCGCGCTGTAAGGTGACGGTGAAGCTTGTTGCCTCCTCCGGCGTTGGCACAATTGCAGCTGGCGTGGCCAAGGCGAAAGCGGATGTGATCCTGATCTCCGGCCACAATGGTGGTACGGGTGCGTCCCCTGCGACGTCGATCAAATATGCGGGCCTGCCGTGGGAGATGGGACTGACAGAGGCGCATCAGGTTCTGGCAATGAACAACCTGCGGGAGCGTGTAACGCTTCGTACCGACGGTGGTTTGCGCACCGGTCGAGATATTGTCATGGCAGCGATGATGGGGGCCGAGGAATACGGCATCGGCACCGCTGCCCTGATTGCGATGGGCTGCATCATGGTGCGCCAGTGTCAATCGAACACATGCCCTGTTGGTGTCTGCACGCAAGACGAAAGCCTGCGGGCAAAGTTTGCTGGCAACGCCGACAAGGTTGTAAACCTCATCACCTTCTATGCCACCGAGGTACGTGAAATCCTTGCCGAACTCGGCGCGCGGTCGTTGGATGAGGTGATCGGCCGTGCTGATCTGTTGGCGCAGGTCAGCCGTGGCTCCGCCCATCTGGATGACCTCGACCTAAATCCGCTGCTTATCACGGTCGATGGTGCGTCCAAGATCAAATACGACCGTGACCGCCCACGCAACCCGGTGGATGACACTCTCGATGCGCAGATCGTCAAGGATGCGGAGCGCTTCCTGAAAGACGGCGAGAAGATGCAGTTGGATTATGCAGTGCAAAACACGCTGCGCACCATCGGCACACGTACGTCCAGCCATATCGTGCGCGAGCATGGGATGCGCAACGATCTCCAGCCCGATCACCTCACGGTCAAGCTGCGCGGGTCAGCCGGTCAGTCGCTTGGTGCCTTTGCGGTGCCGGGTCTGAAGCTGGAAGTGTCCGGTGATGCCAACGACTACGTCGGTAAGGGTTTGTCTGGCGGCATGATCGTTGTGCGCCCGCCAATGGCGAGCCCGCTTGTCGCGTCAGACAACACAATCATCGGCAACACCGTGCTTTACGGTGCGACGGATGGCTATCTCTTCGCGGCGGGTCGCGCGGGGGAGCGGTTCGCCGTTCGCAACTCAGGCGCGAAGGTTGTGATCGAAGGCTGCGGCACCAACGGCTGTGAATACATGACCGGCGGTGTGGCGGTGATCCTTGGCTCTATCGGGGCCAACTTTGGCGCAGGCATGACCGGCGGCATGGCGTATCTTTATGAACCAGAAGGCGCATCAGCTGAAATGGTGAATATGGAAACGCTCGTCATTTACCCAGTGACCGTAGATTACTGGATGGACCAGATGCGCGGCCTGATCGAGATGCATGCCAAGGAAACGGGTAGCCGCAAGGCCGGACGGATCCTACAGGATTGGGACATTGAAAAGCATAACTTCCTTCAGGTCTGCCCGAAGGAAATGCTGGCTCACATCCCGCATCCACTGAGCATTGAGGATGCAGCGATCCCTGCGGAATAATGTCGATGCTTGACCCCTTGATCGGTACGGCGGATTAAGGGGTCATGGCACGCAAGAAGACCTCAGCGAAGAAAACCAAGAAAAAACAGCCGCAACGCAGTCGCTTGAATGAAGCGATCCTGCGCGTGCGCCGTTGGTTTTGGCGGATCCTCTTTGGTGTGTTGGCGGTGGTCGTGCTGATCACTTTGGCCTACCGTTTCATCAACCCGCCCATCACACCTTATGCCTTTTCCGAAAGCCGCCGTTTGGGCGGGATCGAACATGAGTGGGTCGCGATGGAGGAGATTGCCCTCGTCATGGCTCGTTCTGCCGTCGCTGCAGAGGATGCAAATTTCTGTTTGCATTGGGGGCTGGATGTGACGGCGATTCAAGAGGCGCTGGATCAACGGGGATCACGCGGTGCGTCGACCATAAGTCAGCAAGTCGTCAAGAACGTTTACCTCTGGCATGGGCGGTCTTGGGTTCGCAAATCGATAGAAGCGATGTGGACCCCGCTGATGGAAGCGCTGTGGACCAAGCGCCGTATTCTAGAGGTGTATCTCAACGTTGCAGAGTTTGATGAAGGCGTATTTGGGGTTCAGGCCGCATCGCGACATTATTTTGGCGTGGACGCGGTGGATTTGTCCCCCACGCAAGCCGCGCGGTTGGCCGCACTCCTTCCATCGCCCAAAACGCGGTCTGCCTCCAACCCCTCTGCCGCAATTCGGCGACGTGCGGCCGCGATCGTAGATGGGGCGGCAACGATCCACTCAGATGGGCGGGTCGGCTGCTTTGAACGCTGATCCGAGGTTGAACCGCGCCCCGCTGAATGGCATTCAGGAGGCAACCACAGATCAGGTTTGCCGATGAATCGCCTTTTTCATTACCCGCTGTCCCCGTTTTCCCGCAAAGTGCGCCTGACCCTTGCGGAGAAGAAGATTGAGGTAGAGCTGGTGGAAGAACGGTACTGGGAAAAAGACGGCGATTTCCTGCTGCGCAATCCAGCAGGCAAGGTACCTGTCTTGCGAATGGGGTCGCGTACGATGTCCGACAGCACCGCGATTTGTGAGTATCTGGAGGAGGCACATCCAACACCCGCTCTCTTCCCACATGGGCCAGAGGCGCGGTACGAAGTGCGCCGTTTGGTCGGCTGGTTTGACGACAAGTTTTACCACGAAGTGACATCGAAGCTGTTGGGCGAACGGATGTTCCGCAAGGTGATGGGCACCGGCTATCCCGACAGCGCGAACGTGAAATCAGGGGCCAAGGCGATCAAGGCGCATCTGGATTACATGACGCAGCTCTTGGACCAGCGGCGGTGGCTGGCGGGCAATGACATGTCGATGGCTGATTTTGCTGCCGCGGCGCAGCTGTCCTGTCTTGATTACATTTCTGACGTGGATTGGAACCGGTCCGAGGTGGTCAAGGAATGGTACGCCAAGATCAAATCGCGCCCTGCGTTTCGGTCGCTTTTGGCCGATCAAGTGCCTGGCTTTCCGCAGCCGTCGCATTATGCTGATCTGGATTTCTAATCTGGCGCTCTGCCCCCGCAGCTGCGCCGCTCCCCCGGGATATTTTTGGCAAGAGAAAAGCCTTTGAAGGCGGCTTTGGTCGCGTACGCCCGTGAGGCTGGCTTTGCCAAAGTAGGTGTCTGTCGGCCGGATGCAGTGCCGCAAATTGCCGGGCGATTGCAGGCCTTCGTAGACGAAGGTCGACATGGTCAGATGGGCTGGATGGCGGAGCGGATGGCGTGGCGCGGTGATCCTGCAGCACTTTGGCCAAAGGCGCGATCGGTCATCATGCTGGCGGAACCCTATACCCCCGATCAAGACCCCATGGAGATTTTGGGCCATCCTGCAAAGGCTGCGATCAGTGTCTATGCGCAGGGCCGCGACTATCATGATGTGGTGAAAAAGCGCCTGAAAAACGTGGGGCGCTGGCTGATCGAGCAACGTCCGGGTGCGGAGATCAAGGTCTTTGTCGATACAGCACCTGTGATGGAGAAGCCCTTAGCGCAAGCAGCGGGGTTGGGCTGGCAAGGCAAGCACACTAACCTGTTGTCGCGCGATTTGGGGAATTGGTTTTTTCTAGGGGCGATCTTCACAACCGTCGAGTTGGAGCCGGATGCGCCGGAGGCAGAGCATTGTGGTTCGTGCCGCGCCTGTCTGGATATTTGTCCGACGGATGCGTTTCCGGCCCCGTTTCAATTGGATGCGCGTCGGTGCATTTCTTACCTGACGATCGAGCATAAGGGCCCCATTGATCAGGCGTTGCGCAAGGGTTTGGGCAACCGGATTTATGGCTGTGATGATTGTCTGGCCGTTTGTCCATGGAACAAGTTCGCTAAGGCGGGGCGCGATGCGAAACTGGTGGCGCGTGAGGACTTGCGCGCGCCGGATTTGCTGGAATTGGCCGCGCTTGATGATGCCGCGTTTCGGCGGTTTTTCTCCGGCAGTCCGATCAAACGGATCGGGCGGGATCGCTTTGTGCGCAATGTGGCCTATGCCTTGGGCAACTCAGGATTGGCGCAGGCGGGCCCCGTGTTGCAGCGGTTGATGGATGATCCGGACCCTGCCGTCGCCGAAGGTGCACGCTGGGCGTTGGAGCAATTGGAGGGCATGACATGAGATTTGCAACGGTGATCGCGGTGGCCCTGATGCCGCTCAGCACAATCGCGCAGGTGCAGCAAGGTGCGCCTAACGCGGACTTTGCGCCTGCCTTTGAAAACCAGACCCGCGCGCCCGCTTTGGCGGAGACGCCTTTGGACGTGACGGTTTTTGCCAAAGGTTTGCGGCGGCCTTGGGGGATTGCGCCTCTGCCCAGCGGACAGTTTCTGGTGACGGAGCGCGGCGGCGCGCTGCGTGTGTTGTCGGCGGATGGGTCGGTATCGGGGCCAATCTCTGGTATGCTAGATGTATTTGCCGATGGGCAGGGTGGGTTATTGGATGTGGCGATCTCCCCGCGGTTTTCGCAAGATCGGACGGTTTTCTGGACCTACTCCAAACCTGTGCGCGGGGGCGCGGTGACTGCGGCCGCGCGAGGGGCGCTCAGCAATGAAGGGCGGTTGACGGCGGTGCGCGATATCTTTGTGCAGTCAGACCCCAATCGGGGCGGGCAGCATTTTGGCAGCCGGATCATTCCAATGCGCGATGGTACCGTCTGGATCACCACCGGTGATCGGGGTGAAGGGGACAGTGGAACGATGCCGCAACAGTTGGACAGCATCGTTGGCAAGGTGATCCGCGTCACGGCTGACGGCGGTGTGCCGCAGGGTAACCGGTTTGTCGGGCAAGCGGGGGCGGAGGCGATCTGGTCCCTCGGTCATCGCAATATGCAGGGCGCTGCGATTGATGATCGTGGGCAGCTCTGGACGATCGAACATGGCCCGCGCGGTGGGGATGAGTTGAACCTGCCGCTGGCGGGGCGGAACTATGGCTGGCCGATTGTGTCATACGGCATCAATTACTCGGGCGATCCTTTGGGGTCGGGGGTTGCGGTGCTGTCGGGGACAGAGCAGCCGGTTTACTACTGGGACCCCGTGATCGCGCCTGCGGGACGTTGAGGTTTTGGCTGATGGGCGGGTTTTGCTGTTGGTGGACAGTGGGGAGATTCTGGCAATGAGGCCCGGGGGCTAGTTGAGGCTGGTTTTTAAGCAAGGCAGTGCACAGATCGAATTCAAGCTGAAGACGCCGGTCTAACACCTGCCCGACCCGGCGGGCTGGTGTTTTGGTCTCTGTTGATTTCCGAAATTCTATGGAGCGTGCTTTGCTGCCTTTCAGCTCCGTCGCATCTTTGTTGAGGCACCAGCCCACGGGCAGGGGTTAGACTGTCTGATGGTGTTATATTAGCTGAGGCTTGTGTATCTAACAAAAGCCGTCAGCCTCCTCCAAACCGCTAAGACCGCACCAACTTCTCATAGTCGTCCGCCACGTCCAGAACCATCTGGCCAACCTCGAAGTTGTAGTCGCCGATCTGGCCGACGGGGGTGACTTCGGCGGCGGTGCCGGTGAGCCAGCATTGCTGGAAGCTTTCCAGCTCTTCCGGCATGATGACCCGCTCGTGGACTTTGACCTGTTTGTCTTGCAGGCGGCTGATGACAGTTTGGCGGGTGAGGCCGTTGAGGAAGCAGTCGGCCTTGGGCGTGTGTACTTCACCGTCTTTGACAAAGAAGATGTTGGCGCCCGTGCATTCTGCAACATAGCCGCGCCAATCCATGAAGAGCGCGTCGGAGCAGCCTTTCGCTTCTGCCGCGTGTTTTGACGTGGTGCAGATCATATAAAGACCGGCAGCCTTGGCGTGCACAGGGATAGTTTCTGGCGACGGGCGTTTCCATTTGGCAATGTCGATCTTGGCGCCTTTGGTCTTGGCATCGCCATAGTAGTTGCCCCATTCCCACGCCGCGATGGCGAGGTGGACAGGGTTACGGGCGGAGGCGACACCCATGTCTTCGCCAGCGCCGCGCCAAGCAACCGCGCGCACATAGGCGTCGGTCAGGCCGTTGACTTGCAGAACCTCAGCTTTGGCGGCTTCAATCTCATCTACGGTGAAAGGAATCGCAAAATCCAACTCACCGGCAGAGAAGTGCAGACGTTCGGAGTGTTCGCGGCTCAAGAAGATCTTTCCGTTGTAGGCACGTTCGCCTTCAAACACGGAGGAGGCATAGTGCATCGCATGGCTCAACACATGCACGTTTGCCGATCTCCAATCGACCATTTGGCCGTCGAACCAAATCTTTCCATCGCGATCATCATATGCAGCCATCGGGCCTCTCCCATTCCATTTATTACTCATTTAGGTCCGAACCGGACATAAAATTACGCAAATCATCAGAATTGGTACCAATTCGATCTTGGAATGTCAACAACACTGACATATTCTTACGTCAATTATCGAAGAGACTTTCATGAACCAACCGACGGCCAAAACCTCCCCGCAAGCGTTGTTGTTTCTCACTGACGAGCAGTTGCGCATCGGTATCGAGGCGATGTTCTTTGCCTATCGGGGGTTTACCTCTGATCCGGACCGGATTTTGGCAGAGCAAGGCTATGGCCGTGCACATCACCGCGCCATTCATTTCATTCAGCGCAGCCCGGGGACGACAGTGAATAACCTGCTGACGATCTTGGGTGTGACAAAGCAATCGCTGAATCGTGTGTTGCGCACTTTGATCGAAGACGGTTTGGTGTCGAGCACTGTCGGGACGGTGGACCGGCGGGAGCGTCATTTGCATCTCACCGATGCAGGCGTGGCCTTGGAACGGCAGCTGTCGAATGCGCAGAGCGCGCGGATGCGCGATGCGTTCAGGCGGGCGGGGCCGGAAGCCGTTGCAGGATTTCGCACGGTGCTTGAGGCGATGATGGATGAGGATATTCGCGGCAGTTATGCGGCGCTGAGAGACAAAACAGAATGAATTCTGACGACGCACATTTGTTGATTGTGGATGATGATGAGCGCATTCGCAGGCTCTTACAAAAGTTTCTGATCCGCAGCGGGTTTTTGGTCAGCAGCGCACGGGATGCCGCCCATGCGCGGCGGATTTTGAGCGGTTTGGAGTTCGACCTCATCGTGCTCGATGTGATGATGCCGGGGGAGGATGGTCTGTCGCTCTGCCGTGATCTGCGCAGCAAGATGGAGACGCCGATCCTTTTGTTGACCGCAAAGGGGGAGACGGGCGACCGTATTCACGGTTTGGAGTCGGGGGCAGACGATTACCTCGCCAAGCCGTTTGAGCCGAAGGAGCTGTTGTTGCGGATCAATGCGATCCTGCGTCGCGTGCCGACGTCTGAACCAGCTGTCGTAGCACCCACTGTTCTGAACATGGGCGATATTCGCTATGACATTGCGCGGGGGGAGTTGTGGCAGGGCGATGATCTGGTCCGGCTCACTGCGACCGAAAGCCAGTTGATGCGCATCTTCTCCTCCGCCCCCGGGGAGGCGATGACACGCGCGCGCTTGGTTGAGGAGTTGGGCCGTTCCGGTGGGCAAACGCAGGAGCGGGCGGTCGACGTGCAGATCACCCGCCTCAGACGCAAGATCGAAGCAGACCCTAAGCAACCCCGCTATTTGCAGACCGTGCGCGGTGCGGGCTATATGCTCGCCCCTGATTGATCTGCCAAAAGGCGCGGCTACGCCGCACACCATTCATTTAGAGTGCCTTCGGCGAAGGTATTTTTTCGCGAAAGAGATTGTGTTTTGGCCTGCGTTCGGGCTTTGGTGAGGCATGTCTGTTTTACTAATCACCCATCCAGAGTGTTATGATCATGTGACCCCGCCGGGCCATCCTGAACAGGTGGCGCGGTTGGATGCTGTGTTGGGGTCTTTGAAGGACCTAGGCTTGCTGGAGGCGAAAGCACCGATGGTGGCGGAGGATGATCTTTTGCGGGTCCATACCGCCGCGCACATCAAGGCAATCCGCGATGCAGCGCCAGAGAGCGGCTGGCGGTCGCTTGATACGGACACTCACATGTCGGCCGGGACTTTGGCGGCTGCCTATCGTGCCGCCGGTGGCGTGATCCGCGCGGTGGATGCGGTCCTGGGTGGGGAGGCTGGCGCGGCCTTTGTGGCGATGCGGCCCCCGGGCCATCATGCCGAACAAGAGACCCCGATGGGGTTTTGCTTTTTTGGCAATGTCGCGCTTGGGGCGAAATATGCGCTCGACCATCATGGGTTAAAGCGCGTCGCGATTGTCGATTTTGATGTGCATCACGGGAACGGGACTCAAGCACTGGTCGAGGATGATCCTCGTATTCTGTTCTGTTCGTCGCATCAGTCCCCGCTTTGGCCAGGTAGCGGGGCGGCGCATGAGACGGGGCCACATGACACGATCCTGAATGTGCCCTTGCCGGGGGGTACGGCGTCGAAAGGGTTTCGCGATGCGATGGAGCGGTTTGTGTTGCCCCGTGTGGAGGCCTTCGCGCCAGAGCTCATCATGATTTCGGCTGGATTTGACGCCCACGCCGCCGATCCCTTAGCGGGGCTCAATCTAGTGGAGAGCGATTTTGCTTGGATCACGGGGCGCTTGTGTGATCTGGCGGAGAAAGACTGCGACGGGCGCGTGGTATCTGCGCTGGAAGGTGGCTATGATTTGGAAGCCTTGGGCGCGTCTACCCGAGCGCATGTGGAGATTCTGAAGGAGCGGAGCGGATGAGCGACACGAACGTGGATGAAATGAGTTTCGAAGATGCGATGCGCGAGCTTGAAGCGGTGGTGAGCCAGCTGGAGCGTGGCGATGTCGCCTTGGACCAGTCGATCGCGCTCTATGAGCGTGGCGCGGCTTTGAAAGCGCGCTGTGAGACGCAGTTGAAAGAAGCCGAGGAAAAGGTCGCCAAGATCACATTGGATGGTGAGGGGCAGCCAACCGGAACCGCCGCGCTTGATGGCTGACACGGCCCATCTTGAGACCCAGCTAGAGCGCGTGGGGCTGAGAGACGGCCGCACCCGTGTTGCCCGATTAGTGGAGGTGCGGGTCACAGCTTATACCGATGGGTTGCGCAACGGTTTGGGTGCGCCGATGAAACATGCGGTGGTGGGCGGCAAGATGCTGCGCGGGTTCTTTGTGTGTGAGACGGCGCGGCTGCACGGGATTGGTTATGGGCAGGCGGTCCCTGCTGCTGTGGCGATTGAATGCATCCACGCCTACAGCCTGGTGCATGACGATTTGCCCTGCATGGATGATGATGATCTGCGCCGTGGGTCACCGACCGTTCATGTGAAATGGGATGAGGCGACAGCGGTGCTGGTGGGCGATGCATTGCAGGCCTTTGCCTTTGAAGAAGTGGTGCGGTTTGACGGATCGGCGGAGGCGCGGCTGGCGTTAAGCCAATCCTTGGCGCAGGCCGCAGGTGCGGAAGGTATGGTGGGGGGGCAAGTGCTCGACATCGCGGCGGAAACGGCAGCGGTGCCATTGACGCTGGACCAGATCACGGAATTGCAGGCTGGTAAGACGGGGGCGTTGCTGACGTGGTCCTGTATGGCGGGCGCGCGGATGGCCGGGGCCGACGTGGCACCGTTTCAGACCTATGGCGATAAGATCGGCTTGGCCTTTCAGATCGCCGATGACGTTTTGGATGTTGTAGGGGATGCGGCAGAGGTGGGCAAGGCCACGCAGAAGGACGCGGATGCGGGCAAGGCCACGTTCGTATCGCTTCTTGGTTTGGCGGAGGCGAAGCGCCGTGCGCAGGCCCTTGTCGATGACGCCTGTGACGCTTTGGCGCCCTTTGGCGCGGATGCCAACACCTTGCGGGAGGCGGCGCAGTTTGTTGTAAGCCGCAGCAATTAAGAGGTTGTCCGCTGTGAACCGACCAGAGACCCGACATCTAGAGACAATTACCAGCCCTTCGGATTTGAAAGGGCTGACCGATACGCAATTGACGGAGCTTGCCAATGAGGTGCGGGCTGAAACGATTTCCATTGTGTCGGAAACAGGGGGCCACCTTGGGGCCGGGCTTGGGGTGGTGGAGCTGACCGTTGCACTTCATGCTGTGTTTGATGCGCCGGAGGACAAGATCATCTGGGATGTGTCCCACCAAAGCTATCCGCATAAGATCCTGACTGGACGCCGTGATCAGATGCGCAGCTTGCGCCAGAAGGACGGGATTAGCGGGTTTACGAAACGGGCGGAGTCCGTGTTTGACCCGTTTGGCGCTGCGCATTCCAGCACGTCGATTTCTGCTGCTTTGGGCTTTGCGATAGCGCGGAAGCTGGGCGGCGATGCGGGCGACGCGATTGCCGTCATAGGTGACGGCGCGATGAGCGCAGGGATGGCTTATGAAGCCTTCAATAATGCGGGCCATTTGAAGGAACGTCTGATCGTCATCCTCAACGACAACTCCATGTCGATTGCCCCGCCTGTGGGGGCAATGTCGGCCTATCTGGCAAAGTTGAGTGATGGCGAAACGGTTGACACGATCTTTGGTGCGCTAGGCTTTACCTACTACGGACCTGTGGACGGCCATGATCTGGGGCAGCTTCTGCCGCTCTTGCGCGACGTGAAAGCGGGCGCGGATGGGCCTGTCTTGATCCACGCGATCACTAGAAAGGGCAAAGGCTATCCACCGGCGGAGGCGGCGCAGGACAAGCTGCACGGTGTCGGGCAGTTTGATGTGCCAACGGGCAAGCAGCGGAAGGCTACGCCGAATGCGCCGAGCTATTCGTCGGTGTTTGCCGATGCGCTAATTGGGTTGGCGGAGGATGATGTCAAAATTTGTGCTGTGACCGCTGCGATGCCAGAGGGCACGGGCCTCGATCGGTTTATGGTGCGGTTTGCGGATCGGTGCTTTGATGTGGGGATTGCGGAACAGCACGCGGTGACATTCTCCGCCGCTTTGGCGGCAGGCGGTATGAAACCCTTTTGCGCAATCTATTCGACGTTCTTGCAGCGCGGGTTTGATCAGGTGGTGCATGATGTGGCGATCCAAGGATTGCCGGTGCGGTTTGCGATTGATCGTGCCGGGCTCGTTGGGGCCGATGGCGCGACTCATGCGGGCGCTTTTGACATCGCGTTTCTCTCTAACCTGCCTGGCATGGTGGTGATGGCCGCCGCAGATGAGGCGGAGTTGGTGCGCATGGTCGCAACAGCAGTGGCCCATGACGCTGGGCCGTCCGCCTTCCGGTTCCCCCGTGGTGAGGGGGTGGACGTAGAGATGCCAGAAATGGCTGAACCCTTGGAAATTGGCAAAGGCCGCATGATCCGAAAGGGGTCGCGGGTCGCGATCCTGTCGTTTGGCACGCGGTTGCAGGAGGTAGAAGCGGCTTGTGAGGCGCTGGCGGATCAGGGGATTATGCCGACCGTTGCCGACGCACGTTTCGCCAAGCCACTGGATCGGGACCTGATCCTTGCTCTCGCAGCGGACCACGAGGTGCTGATCACCGTGGAAGAAGGTGCTGTCGGTGGCTTCGGAAGCCACGTCGCGCAACTCCTGTCAGACGAAGGCGTGTTTGATACGGGTCTCAAGTTCCGCTCCATGGTCCTCCCCGACACCTTCATCGACCAAGCCAGCCCCCGAGACATGTACGCAGAGGCGGGGCTGACTGCGGCAGACATCGCTGCGAAAGTTTTGAAAGTCTTGGGCGCTACTTCTTGGTAAACACAGCGATGCGCCGGCACTTCATCGGTGACTTACGGATATCGACGTTGAAGTCGCCATACTCCGACATAAGGCGGATGAGTGCTGCGTCCGAGAAGACAAAGGTCTGATCGAACTTGGAGGTGCTTACGCCAATCAAAGCGTATCGGTTCAAGTCCGACGGGATGCGCTCCAGCCGAAGAAATTTTCGACCATAGAGCTTGGGATATTCAATGATGACCCGCTTCTTTGCCAACTGTGTTGAGCGTTCCAAGAAGCCGCGAATATCGGGCACGTGGTGCAAGACATTCAGCGCCAGCACATCGTCATGGGTGTCGATGTCGTCGCGTTCCAGAAAATTTCCGTATATGAACTCAGCCTTACTGTTCAGCAATTCGCCAAACTTCCGCGCAGTACTGAGCCGCCCTTCGCGGATGTCGATGCCAGTCATTTTTGCAGCGCCAAAACGTTCATACCAAAACAGCATGCCCCCTTCGCCCATCCGATATCGAGGACGGATGGTCCCTCCAAGGACTGGTCCCGAAAGATGTCAGAGCTCTGCCGTCGTGTGCCTTTGGTGTGCGCATAGTTGCCAGAGCTCTGCGAACCACGTGGCAAAAGAACGGACTGATACTCCGCCTCTGGCAGCGCGCAGGCCGCATCAATTTCCTCCTCCGACGGGATTGGAACGTATGTACCACGCAACGCCGCATAAACATAGCAACGGTCTGTTTTTGGCATCTCATCGGACGGATTGTCGTCGGAGTTGTATAGGATTTGGTAGGGTACCTTATAGCGTTCCAGCGCATCGAACAGTCGCTGATACATCGCGAAGAGGTTGACACTATCAAGCACCGTCGCCCAGAATTCCGACTTGTAGTTACCAGTCTGACTTAGCTCCTTCTCAGAGTCTGTTCATATGCTCGCACGGGACTTCAGCTGCGCAATTGATGCGATGATAACGATGGCCTGTTCAACCTGCCCTGACTTCAAACAGCGGGCCAACAATGTGTCGTCTAGAACATCCCACTCATTCAACGACTCCTTGCGATTTCGGCGGGCGCCGGCGAGGAACAGTAAGTTGTACTGTAGCAATGTCCCCTTTTCGGGAATGTTGCTTTTTCCAAGGAGCCAGTTTTTGGCGAATTGGAAGGCGGAACCCACCTCTCCATCATGGTTGCGGTCGATCCAAGTGGATTTGCCTGAGTTCGTCGGGTCGATGACTAACGTCACTAGATGACCAACCAGTAATTAAGGATGTCGTTCATGTTCCTTTAATAGGTGCAAGGTCTTGTCACGCGGTAACGGCACAAGGTTACTCTTGATCATCCAAACGCTTCTCAATCGCCTCCAGCTTCGCCAAAACCTCATCGCGGTAGGCGTCTGTGGCGGCGTTGTCCTCTTCGTGGTGGGCGTCTTGCATAGAGTTGACGATGAGACCGACGAGGAGGTTCACTACTGCGAAGGTCGTGACCATGATGAAGGGGACAAAAAAGGCCCAGGCGTAGGGGTAGACTTCCATCACGGGGCGGACGATGCCCATCGACCAGCTTTCCAGCGTCATGATCTGGAACAGCGAATAGGCAGAGCGGCCTAGGTCGCCGAACCAGTCCGGGAAATTTGCGCCGAAGAGCTTGGTCGCGATGACAGCACCGATATAGAAGATGATGCCCATCAGCATAAAGACGGACCCCATGCCGGGGAGGGCGGTGATGAAGCCTTCAACGACGCGGCGTAGGGACGGGGCCGCCGACATCACGCGCAGCACCCGCAGGATACGCAGTGCGCGGAGGACAGCAAAGCCTTCGCTCGTTGGAGCCAGCGCGATCCCGATGATCAGGAAATCAAAGATGTTCCAGCCATCGTGGAAAAATCTCAGCCGGTGCGCGTAGAGTTTGAGCGCAATCTCCACCACGAAGATCGTGAGGCAGATGGAGTCCAGTACTGTCAACAGGCCACCAATCCGCGACGTGATTGCGGGGGAGGTTTCCATCCCCAGAATGATCGCGTTGAAGATGATGACGCCGATGATGAAATTGCGCACTGCAGCGCGCGCCATAAACTCTTCAATGCGTGATTGCACGAGGGGCTCCTTCGGGTGACTGCTATGGGTGTCATATGCGAAGAGACGGACATCAAAGCAAGCGTTGATGTTAGTTAATGTTAGACGGACGGGGGTCTTCGGGCTAGCTTCCGCTCAAGGGATGAGGGAGCGAGGCAGAATGAGTTTAATCTTGTATAGATTTACCGCTGGATCGTGTTCCGGCTGGCGGCGGGCTATTGCCTGCGGACGATTATCTTTTCGGACTTTTCAAACTTTGGCGGCCCATTTCGGTTCCTGACCATTTGAGCGCTGTTCCTGTCGTTCTTCTGCGCCAGCCGAATGATGGCCTCGATGGAGGGGCGAAGCAGTCATAGGTCAGACGGGCTTGTCTCCGCCACGACGGTGATCAACGCGATGGTTGTTTTCCTTTATTGGCGACCGTTCTTGGACGATCCCAAATCTGTCACACGTGACGGCCAGATCGGGGAGCTTTATCTGGAGATTTGCCTGCACGGTGTCGGACCGCTTTTGCAGTGGATCGATGCGCTTTCTATCCATCGGTCTTATTGCAATCTGGTTTTGGCGGCGGCATGGCTTGTCGGACCGATCGCGCTCTACCTCACGTGGGGGGAGACGCTGGTGCAATGGAATAGCGGCTCACCCGTGGGCAGTGTCACCACTGGCATCCCCTATCCGTTCCTCAACAACATGGAACTGCCGGAGCGTTTGACGTTCTACGGTGTGAACATCGTGACGGCCTTGGTGTTGCTGTTGGTTTTCGCCGCGCTTGCGTGGCTGATTAAGCGCTTTCTTCCAGCGCCAGCAATGCCTTAAGCCCACTCCGATAGTCAGGGTATTTCAACACAACACCTAGCTCGTCTTTGATCTTGTCGTTCCGCACCTTTTTGCTTTCGGCGTAAAAGCTCTGGGCCATTGGTGTCATCTCTGCCGTTTCGAAATCCACCGCTTCGGGGAGGGGTAGGCCCAAAAGCTCTGCCGCGTATCCGATAACCTCTTGCGGTGGGGCAGGATCATCGTCGCAGAGGTTATACGCCGCACCCGGGTTCGGTTTGGCGATAGAGGCGGCGAGCACTTGCGCGATGTCATCGACATGGATGCGGCTAAAGACCTGTCCCTTCTTGATGATACGGCGGGCTGTGCCGGCGCGAACTTTGGAAAATGGCCCACGGCCTGGCCCATAGATCCCAGCCAGTCGGAAGATGTGTAGTGGCAGGTCAGGGATAGCGGCCCACTCTGCCTCTGCTTTCACCCGCGCAATGCCGCGTTTGGTGGCTGGCGTCAGGGGTGTGTCTTCATCCACCCAACCGCCGTTGTGATCACCGTAGACCCCAGTGGTCGACAGATAGCCCACCCATTCGAATTGCTTGGCGCGCTTCGTGATTTCGTCGCGTAGCTCTGCCAGAACGGGATCGCCCGCCTCTGTCGGAGCGGTTGAAATCAGAAGATGCGTCGCGGCATTAAGCGCAGGTGTCATATCGGCCCCGGGCCACACGCGCGGCTTCACCCCCGCCTGCATCAAACGGGGTAATTTTTCTTCTGACCGTGAGGTGCCGATGATCCGCCAGCCTTGCGGTTCCAATATCTTTGCCAATGCGGCGGCAGAGTAACCATGACCGAACGAAAGCAGTGTCTTTTCCATGCGCAACTTGGTGCCTGAGTGCTTGCCAAGGTGCAAGGGCGTGATACCGTCACCGTATGATCGACACACCTGACGTCAATTCTGCCTATCGGCTGTCCTCAAAGGAGGAGATCGAAGCGCTCTATTAGGAGTGGGCGACGAGCTATGACACGGCCTTTGGGCACGCGCAGGGCTATCAATCCCCGCGTGAGGTGGCGCTGGGCTTTGTGGCGTTGGGCGGTGCGGGTCCGGTGCTTGACGTGGGCGCAGGGACCGGGTTGGTGGCGGAGTTTTTGACCCGCGTTGTGATCGGCCCAATTGATGCGATTGATCTGTCGGCAGGAATGCTCGACGTTGCGCGCGACAAGTGCGTGTGCCGCGATCTGGTCGTGGCGGATGTGACGCAACCTTTGGACGCACCACTTGATCGTTACAATGGCGTCGTCAGTGCTGGCACTTTCACCTTGGGCCATGTTGGACCAGAGGGGTTGCAGCCATTGCTTGATGTGGCGGCGAAAGGGGCTGTCTTCGCGCTTTCTATTCAAAAGGCGCATTTTGAGACAGCGGGCTTTGAAGGCGCTCTGGATGCCTTGTCAGATCAGATCACGGACCTGAAACTGTGGGAATTTCGCATTTACGATGATCGCGCGGACGATGATCACCGCGATGATATCGCGTTCTTGCTGTCGTTCCGCAAAGTCTAAGGCTAATGCGCGTAATCTGAGCCTTCGGCGTCCAAGATGGCGCGCAGTTCGGCCAGATGCCGCTCGTCTTGGTCAGGATAGTCGTCCAATTCCTTAGCGGTCTTTTCGGCGATATCATCAGGGATCAAGCGCAGGGGTTGGCCGGTTTGCAAGGCACGGATGTAGGTCTCGCACGCGCGCTCGAAATAATAGAGCCTGTTGAACGTCTCCGCGATGGTTTTACCGATGATCAGGATGCCATGGTTGCCCATGATCATCACTCGCTTTTTGGGGTCGGCGAAGAGTGTGGCGCAGCGTTCGCCTTCTTCCTCAAACGCCAATCCACCGTAGTCGTCATCGATTACATAGCGGTTAAAAAAGGTGCAGCAATTTTGGTCGATCGGCGGCAGGCGGCTGTCTTTAAGGCTCGCCAGAACAGTGGCAAAGATTGAATGGACATGCATCGCGCAACGGGCATGCGGGACGAGCCGGTGCACCCCACCGTGCAGACCCCAAGCGGTGGGGTCAGGGGCGTCTGGTCCTTGTAGGGCGTCAGGATCATTGGCATCGACGGTGATCAGATCACTGGCTTTGATGCGGGCGAAATGCATCTGGTTGGGGTTCATCAAGAACCGCGTGCCGTCGTCGTTGATGGCAAAGCTGAAGTGATTGGCGACGCTTTCGTGGAGGTTCATCCGCGCGGTCCACCGAAAGGCGGCGGCAAGGTCTGCGCGTTCTTCCAGATGGGTCAAATTGTGCCGTGCCATGTTCATGTCAGGTCTCCAGTTTGTTTGCCCTCAGTCTGTGCTCTGATTGCGGCATCGTCTATCGCGTTTTGTCTAAGTGTTTCATTTTCTTGATGCTCCATTTGAGTTTGATGATCGCGATTGGGCGGTCTATGGATTTTGCAAGTGAGGGAGAGTGTCATGAGCACACCGATTTGTCTGGTTGGGATTGGTAAAATCGCCAAGGATCAGCATGTGCCAGCGTTGCAGGCCAGTGCCGATTGGACCTTGGCCGCGACGGTCAGTCGCGCCAGAACTGTGGATGGCGTGCCGTCCTACACCGACTTTGATGCGATGTTGGCGGAGCGGCCGGAGATCAAGGTGATCTCCCTCTGTTTGCCGCCAGTGCCGCGGTTTGAGTATGCGCGAAAAGCGCTGGCAGCGGGCCGTCATGTGATGCTGGAAAAGCCGCCTGGTGCGACTTTAGCAGAAGTTCAGACCTTGGAGCGGTTGGCCGAAGAGGCGGGTGTGACGCTGTTTGCGACGTGGCACAGCCGGATGGCCTGCGGTGTGGAAGATGCACGGTCTTGGCTGTCAAAGAAGACGGTCACGTCAGCCCACATCACGTGGAAAGAGGACGTGCGCCGCTGGCATCCCGGTCAGGATTGGGTGTTTGAACCGGGCGGGATGGGCGTGTTTGACCCAGGTATCAATGCATTGTCCATTTTGACGGAAATTTTACCCGATCCCGTGTTCATCCGCTCCGCCAAGTTGATGTTCCCTGCGAACCGACAAACCCCGATCGCCGCCAACCTCACGTTCAGCGACAATGTCACGGCGGAGTTTGATTGGCGTCAGGAAGGGCCGCAGACGTGGCAGATCAAGGTCACGACGGAGGAGGGGGAGATCATTCTTGACGATGGCGGCAGCACACTCACCATCGCCGGGGAGGCGATCGAAGTCGGCCCGAACCGCGAATATCCCGCGCTCTATGACCGGATGGCGAGCTTGGCGGCCTCGCAAACCAGCGATGTCGACCTCTCCCCCATGATCCATGTGTCGGATGCCTTCACCCTTGGCCATCGCACGACGGTTGAAGCATTTGAGTTCTAGCCATTTTCCGCATTGGCGGTTTGGTAGTCCGCGATGAATTTCTTCGCCACATCGCGAAGCGCCGCACCTGCAAGGTAGTTGGTGTTGGTGAAGTTCTGATTGATGCTCCCGCTCCACGTGGTGAGCTCCAGCTTGATCGACGGATCACGCACCAGCACCTCTTGTTACTTGAGGGAGATATTGGCGCGGAATGGCAGGATGCACCCTGCGTTGTCGCGGGTGAGGGACAGGCTGACGCTCAGCCGTCCGGCACCGGGTATCGCCAAGGCCTCCTCCTCTGTCAGAACGGGCATTACGTTGTTGGTCAGAAGATCGGTGAAACAGGCGGTGAAAGCCTCGCCAGCACTGTCGCCTGACACGCGGCTTGCGTCGAAATAAACACCCGGCAAACCCCGCAGCGCACCAACCTTATCCTGCACCTCCAGCACCTGGAGCTGAGGGATGACCGTTTCCGATGGCAGCTCCGACACGTCAGGACCGTCGAGCACATCGCGAACATTTTTGAGACGCGCCAGATCGCCGATCACCCCAAAAAGGCCGTCGTCTCATCGGCGTCCATCGCCATCAGATCCCACCGCTGGTCGATGGACCGTTCAATGCAATCGGACGCTGTTGCGCAGCCAGAGGGGACGATGTTGGTTTCCACCAGCAGCCACGTCTCTGCCCGCAGAGCGGCCAAGTTGGCGGATAGCGCCCAAAACCTAAATGCCAGTAACAACGTCCGCAGTTGAAGCATCCCATTCCCTCAGAGGTGACAGCACGGGGATAGGGGCAAATCCTTAATTTGGCGCAATCGGTGCCAGCGACGGCGGGATGATATGCGATGTCGGTTTTTGGTGTGACAGGGGCTGACAAGTTTGTAGGGTCGCCGCGAAACGCAAACGCGAAGGACGACTATGGCCATTCTTCTTGGTGTCGATACGGGCGGAACCTATACCGATGCCGTTCTGATCGACGATACGTCCGATACAGTCATCTCCAAAAGCAAATCCCTCACAACGCGCCCTAACCTTGCGCTGGGCGTGGGTCGCGTGATTGATGCGGTTCTGGCGGGGTCAAAGGTTGATGTCGCAGACATCGGCCTCGTCTCCCTCTCCACCACACTTGCCACAAACGCTTTGGTCGAAGGGCAGGGCGGTAAGGTGGCTTTGGTCTTTGTGGGGTTTGAAGAGGCGGAGCTTGATCGCGATGGCCTGCGGGAGGCTTTGGCCGGCGATCCGGTGATTTTCATGGCTGGCGGGCACGATCATTCGGGGACGGAAAAGGCATCGCCAGATCTGGACTCGTTGCGGCAGCAGTTGACGGGCTGGCCTGCGGGTATCACGGGGTTCGCAGTTGCGGCCCGTTTCGCCACCCGCAATCCTAGCCACGAAAAGGCGATCCGCGATGTTATCAGGGAGGCGACGGGAAAGCCGGTGACCTGTTCACACGAACTATCTTCCGCCCTTGGGGGGCCGAAGCGGGCGCTCACGGCGGTTTTGAATGCCCGCCTCATTGGGATGATCGACCGGTTGATCCAAGCCTGTGAGACGCACCTGTCCGGCATCGGCATCACCGCGCGGTTGATGGTGGTACGGGGCGATGGGGCGCTTATTTCGGCGGAACTGGCCAAGAAAAGGCCGATTGAGACTATCCTGAGTGGACCCGCCGCCTCGATCGAAGGCGCGCGGTGGCTGACGCAGGAAACGGATGCTTTGGTCAGCGATATTGGCGGCACAACGACGGACATTTGCTTGCTTAGGGACGGGCGTCCTCAGATTGATTCTAAGGGGGCACGTGTCGGCAAGTTTCGCACGATGATCGAAGCGGTCGCGATGCGGACGCATGGGCTTGGTGGCGACAGTGAGGTGCATGTGGAGCAGGGTCTGCGCCTTGGGCTGCGCCTCGGCCCGCGCCGGATCATGCCCATCTCCCTTCTGGCGCTGGATCACCCGGAGTTGGTGCATCAGCCATTGTCGAACGCGGTGAATACAGAACAGCCCTTGGTGGATGGTGGGCGGTTTGTTGTGCCGGTTTGGGCGGGGCCGGTGCCAGAGGGGCTCAACAAGCGCGAAGCGGCGATTGCCGAGCGGTTGCTGAACGGTCCGCAACGGTTGGCCCATGCCGCACCCTCACGGGTGGAGGCTCCGGCGCTTCGCCGTTTGGTGACACGCGGGTTGGTTATTGAAGCCGGAGTGACGACGTCTGATGCCGCGCATGTTTTGGGGTTGGTTGACACATGGGATGCGGCGGCGGCGCGGCTTGCTTTGACGATTTTTGCGCGGCAGCGAACGGGTGGTGGTGATCGTCTGGCAGAAACGCCAGAGGCAATGGCGCAGATGATCATTGATCAACTGGCGACACAGACGGTCGATTGTCTGCTGCAATCTGCTTTTGCTGAAGATCCATTCGACTTTAAGTTGCCGGTCGAGGATCTGTCTAACCACCCGCTGATTCATGCGGGACTGCGCGGGCACAAAGGGGTGGTAGAGACAAAGCTGAACCTCGCCGTGCCCGTCATTGGATTGGGGGCCTCGGCAGGCTCATATTATGGCGCGGTCGGTGATGCGCTGGGCACGCGGACGATTTTGCCTGAGCACTCTGACGTGGCGAACGCGATTGGGGCGGTTGTGGGCCATGTGACCATTCAAGCCAAAGGCAATCTGGAATCTGCTGGGGCGGGTCGGATCAACGCACACTTGAGCGCCGGTCCCAAAGGGTTCGCGGATGAAGCGACCGCCGTCGCTGCACTTGAGGCGGAGCTAAAGTCCAAAGCCTTGGCGGATGCCGAAGCCTCCGGCGTCGACGCCCCGCAGATCGTGGTGGAGATCGACCGCCAGACTGCCATGGTTGAGAATGCCGAGATGTTCATCAGCGCGACGGTCAGCGTCACCGCTCGTGGCCGTCCGCGCATCGCGAATTGACACAGGTCTCACGATCGCGTCATCCCGATTGCATGAAACGGGGCGCATCTGTCACAAGCCTGCAAAGACCAAAGGACCCGACGTGCTCGACAAACACGCCAGAAAGTTGATCGACCCACCGCTGAACCGCCTTGGACAGTGGATTGCAGGGGCTGGCTTGTCGGCAAATGATGTAACTTTGATTGGCTTGGGGCTTGGACTGTTCTCCGCTGCGCTGATTGCCTTGGGCCTCACAGGATTGGCGCTTGTCGTGCTTCTCCTCAGCCGCTTGGCTGATGGCCTTGATGGGGCGGTGGCCCGCGTGATGCAAAAGACTGACTTCGGCGGCTACCTCGATATCACGTGCGACTTTCTATTCTATGGCGCGATCCCGCTGGGGTTTGTCATCATGGACCCAGACAGCAACGCCATCGCGGGGGCTTTTTTGCTGCTGTCGTTTTACTTCAACGGCGCAAGCTTCCTCGGCTTTGCGATACTGGCCGAAATGTACGAGATGGACTCGATCGAACAGGGCCAAAAATCGCTCTACTATTCAAACGGGCTTCTGGAAGGGACGGAGACGATCGGCTTCTTTGTTCTGCTCTGCCTACTCCCTACACTTTTCGCACCGCTGGCATGGCTCTTTGGCGCGCTTTGCTTTGCGACCGCAATTCTGCGCATTTACGCTGCGCGGGACATTTTCACTGACTAAGGACATGAACATATGAAATATCTTGCCATTCTTGCGGCCTTTTTGACGCCTCTTCCCACACTGGCCGAAACCGATCCAGCGGATTGGGACGCTGTGACCGAAGCGGCCAAAGGCCAGACGGTGTATTGGAACGCTTGGGGCGGCTCTACCACGACCAACGACTTCATCGCATGGATCGGCAGCCGCGTGGCAGAAGACTATGGCGTGACGCTGGAACATGTGAAGCTATCCTCTACCGCTGACGCCGTGACCCGCGTGATCGCGGAAAAGGACTCGGGCGAGAATGACGATGGTGCCATCGACATGATCTGGATCAACGGTGCGAACTTCGCCGCCATGAAAGAGGCGGATTTGCTGTTTGGTCCCTTTGCTGAGCAGTTGCCGAATTGGCAGTTCGTGGATGTGGACGGCAAGACCGTTCAGACCGATTTCACCGTGCCGGTCGAGGGCTATGAAAGCCCTTGGGCGATGGCGCAGGTAGTTTTTGTTCATGACACGGCAGACATGCCGGAGCGTTTGGGCGACATGGTAGCCTTACAAGAGTGGGCCGCCAACAACCCAGGTCGGTTCACATATCCACAGCCGCCGGACTTCCTAGGCACGACATTTCTGAAGCAGGTTTTGGTCGATATTTTGCCTGACCCTTCTGTTCTGTCGCTGCCAGTGTCAGAAAACATCTATGCCGACGTCACAGCTCCGCTTTGGGCTTATCTTGATGAACTGACACCGAACCTGTGGCGTCAGGGCCGCTCTTATCCGGCCACTGGCACGGCGCAATTCCAATTGATTGCAGATGGCGAAGTTGATCTGGCGATTTCGTTTAGCCCGGGTGCAGCCTCCACCGCGATTTCAAATGATGAACTGCCACCGACCGTGCGCACTTTCGTTCTGGACAAAGGCACGATTGGAAACGCTTCCTTTGTGGCGATCCCCTATAACTCCGGCTCCAAAGAAGCGGCGATGGTTGTCGCCAACTTCCTGATGTCGCCAAAGGCGCAGGCCCGCGCTCAAGACCCAGGGGTTTTGGGCTATGGTACCGTGTTGAATATGGACGCCTTGAGCGCCGAAGACCGCGCCGCTTTTGACGCGCTAGAACTTGGCATCGCGACCCTGTCGCCTGCCGAACTCGGCACAGCACAGCCTGAGCCGCACCCAAGCTGGATGACCCGCGTCGCGGATGACTGGGTAGAGCGCTACGGCGTCGCGCAATAAAACATTGCCCCTGCCGGCGACGGTGGGGACTTTTCTGTTATGTTCCATCGCAAGGCCCTTCCCCTTCTGCCCGTCTTGACGGTGCTTGTGATGCTTGGCCCGCTGATTGCGGGGCTATGGGGCACGATCTTGCCAGCTTTTGGGCATTTGCCGTCGGCTGGATTGACCGGACCGAATGGCAGCGGATTCACGGCGCTTATGGACTGGCCCGGCTTTGGCAAAAGCGTGCAGTTGTCGGTTGTAACAGGCTTCGCCTCAACCCTCATCGCATTGGCCATTGTCATGCTTGTGGTCGCTGGTTGGTCCGGCACGCGGCCGTTCACGGCGCTGGAGCGGTTGTTGTCGCCGCTTCTGTCTGTTCCGCACGCAGCAGCCGCTTTTGGTCTGGCGTTCCTAATCGCCCCCTCCGGCTGGCTGTCGCGGCTCTTCTCCCCTTGGCTGACGGGGTGGGAGCGTCCGCCTGATTTGTTGATCCTTAACGACAGTCTTGGCCTCACGATGATCGCAGGTTTGGTCATCAAAGAGGTGCCTTTTCTTTTGCTAATGACCTTGGCCGCACTCGGACAAGCGCAATCGGCACAATCGCGGGGTGTCGCGGCAGCTTTGGGATATGGGCGCGTGACAGGGTGGTTGAAAACGGTCTTCCCGCGCATTTATGCGCAGATCAAACTGCCCGTCTACGTCGTCTTGGCCTACTCCATGTCTGTTGTAGATGTGGCGATCATTTTGGGGCCGAACACGCCAAGCACCCTGTCGGTTCAAATCGTCCGCTGGATGGCTGACCCTGACATTGCGATGCGGGTGCAATCGGCCTCTGCCGCATTGGTGCAACTGGCACTGGTGATTGGCGCGCTGCTCCTTTGGAGACTGGGGGAGCGGGCGGTCGCCGCCCTCGGCCACCGCTGGGTGATGAGAGGGCGACGCGGTAAGGCAGATCGTGTGGTTGCGGGGTTGGCTTTGGGCGCGGGTATGACCGCGGCGCTGGCGGTACTTTTGGGCCTCGTCGTTTTGCTGGTCTGGTCTTTCGCAGGCTTCTGGGGATTCCCCGATGCCTTGCCGCAAGCCTTCACGCTCAAAAGCTGGATGCGGCACAGCATGGGTGTGCTCGACGCGCTTTGGGAAACGGCGGTGATCGCGGTGCCGGTCACACTCGCGGCGTTGATGCTAACCATCGGGTGTTTGGAGGCCGAGTATCGCTATGGTCTGCGCCTTTCCCAGCGGGGGATATGGTTGCTTTATCTGCCGCTCTTGATGCCGCAAACCGCGTTCTTGCCCGGGCTTCAAACCTTCATGTTGTCACTTGGCGCGGACGTGGGCCGTGTGCCAGTGATGTTGGCGCATCTGGTATTTGTCCTGCCTTATGTCTTCCTTTCCTTGGCTGACCCGTTCCGCGCGTGGGACAGCCGGTTTGGAACCACTGCGGCCGCATTGTCGGCAAGCCCTGCCGGCGTCCTTTGGCGCGTTCGGCTGCCCATGCTCTTGCGCCCAATCCTGACTGCTGTGGCCGTGGGCCTTGTCGTGTCAGTCGGGCAGTATCTGGCGACACTGCTGATTGGCGGGGGCCGTGTGCAGACGCTGACGACAGAGGCGGTGGCGCTCTCTTCCGGCGGTGACAGGCGGGCGATTGGTGTCTACGGTTTGATGCAAACAGGGGCCGCGCTCATGCCATTTGCGCTTGCCCTAATGATCCCCGCGCTTCTTTGGCGCAACAGGCGAGGGCTGCGTTATGGCTAAGGGTTTGACGTTGAAGAACGTGGTTGTTCGCAAGGATGGGCACACGTTGGTTGCCGTCGATCACCACATCGCACCAGGGCAGGTGCTGACCCTGATGGGGCCGTCTGGGTCGGGCAAATCAACCTTGCTGTCCTACATCACCGGCACCCTAGCGCCCGCGTTTCGGGCCGAAGGGCGTGTGCTGCTGGATGGGGCTGACGTGACCGAAACGGCACCGCACAAGCGGCACATCGGCATCCTGTTTCAAGACGATCTTTTGTTCCCGCATCTCTCCGTCGGGGCAAACCTCGCCTTCGGCCTCGCCCCTGGTGGCAGCCGCGCGGAACGGGCGGAAAAGGTGGCAGAGGCGCTGATGGACGTGGGGCTAGACGGGTACGCTGACCGCGACCCTGCCACGCTCTCAGGTGGTCAAAAGGCGCGGGTCGCGCTTGTGCGGATGCTATTGTCAGAGCCGTCGGCGCTGTTGTTGGATGAAGCGTTCTCCCGCCTTGATGCGGGACGCCGTGCCCAAGTGCGCAGCTTTGTGTTTGACCGTGCGAAGGCCAAGAACCTGCCGGTTCTGATGGTCACACATGACGCCGATGATGCGGAGGCCGCAGGGGGCCATGTCATCAGTCTGGCCAGCGCCACCCCGCACGACGTGGCACCCTAACGGCCAGCATGGGCTTCAGCAGAGGTGACGCAAAGCGCCGCAGATCGAGCGCCTCATGCACGCCCAAAACATCTTCACCGTTCAAACGCGTGCGCACAGCCGATCGCGAATAGAACGGTGCATCCAGCATACTGAGGTGCTGCTTTGGCGTCGCGCCGGGGTCAGCGCGCGTCTCCCGACGGACTTGCCAAAGCGAGTTTTTGAATCGTGTGAGTGGCGGCGCCTCCACATGTTCTGCTGATCCGTCTTCGCCGAATGCGATGGCGGTTTCATACTGCGATCCATCGCGGCGGGTGACGTCATAGAATGCCGTGGCCCCGTCCGAATGCGGGAAACAGCCCCACGTCCAATAGTTGAAGTCCTGCTCCAACGCGCGGGTGCCAAAGTTGGCGTCAAAATACCCTTGCCCCGACCATTGCCAGCCCGACGCTTCAAGTTCGACAGTGATGTCCGACAAGGGCGCGAAGGGTCGCCAGACGTGTGTGCCGTCAGCGGCCAGCGGCAATTCCACATCCGTCACTGCGCGCGGCGTCACCGTGACCTGACCGCGCACGCGGCTGACCAAAGGCGGGCTGCTGATTTCATTGATGTCAAAGATTAGTCTTTCGCCGTCCCAGCGCATCTGGCTGGGTCCAACCTGAAACGTGTCGCGAGTGGTCCTCAATGCCTCGCGCCCGCGATCGGTCATCGTGAAACGCCCGCCGGGGCCGTAGGTGGCGACATTGATGCAGCAGTGATTATCGGGATCCTTGCGGCCAGACCACGCATACCAAGGCGAAAAGACCGAGCCGATAAAACTTATGATGGAGATCGCTTTGGTGCCGCAGCTGCTGATCCCGTCGACATACCACCACGCATACCCGTTTGGCGGGACGTCGAGGTGGAACTGAGGTCCGCCTTGATCGCCTCGACTGCGTGCCGGGCGGAGAGTGTGGCCATCGGTATCCCCGCGCCCGGATGTGCCCCGCCCCCCGTCAGGTAAAGGCCCGCCATGTCCGTTCGGGCCAGTGGCCGCTTCATCCCTGCCATGAGCCCTTGTGGGCTTCGCCCATAAAGCGACCCGAGGCTCGCCGGAAACAAGGCGTTGAAACCCGCCGGTGTTGTCAGCGTCGCGGGTTCCGGTCGCCTGTCGAAATGAAGGCCGAAGTTCCGAAGCCGGTTGAAGGTCTGTGTCTGACATGGATCTTTCTCCTCTCCGGCATCTATGCCGACAGGTGGTCCGTTCATGATGATTTCAAAGCGTTGCAGGGCGTCGCTTGCGAGGTTGCCGTGGTCTTGGGCGCAGACGTATAACGTTGCATCTGTGGGGTGGCGGCCCTGTTGCAGCGCGTCAAATTCTGCCTTTGGATCATGACCGAAGAACACGTTGTGATGGCTAAGCTCTACACCCGATGGTGCCGCAGCGAAGGCGTGAACATAGGCCGAAAGACTGCGCGGGTCTGTGCCGTCGGCCCCTACTGCGTTGGAGGCCGCGTGTCCCAAATCCCCCTGCACCAAAGCGCGGGGATCGCCGTTGAACACTACAATATCTGCCTCGATCTGACCGGCATCGGTTTGCAAGCCAGCCGCGCGACCGTTCTGCTGAATGATGCGCCGGATGGGTGTATTGTAATGGAACGTGGCCCCAAAGCTTTCGGCAAGTTTAGCGATGGCTTTGGCGAGCGTGTGAATGCCTCCTTTGACCGACCACACGCCACGCGCCTCCGCGCTCCAGATCAGCGACAGGATGGCGGGCGATTGATAGGGGGAGCCACCGACGTAGGTGGCGTAGCGCCCGAAAAGTTGCTGCAACTGCGGGGAGGCGAAGGATTGGCGGAGGGTCGAGGCCAAGGTCCGATGCGGGGACATCGCCGCAATCAGACGCGGGTTTTTCAACACGGTCGCCACCATCTGTGGGGTTTTGGGCGCGGCGTATTGCATCATCGGCGCGTCAAACGCATCAAAGAGCATCTGCGCGCGGGCGTCGAAGGCATCAAATTGAGCTGCGTCCTGTGCACCAAAAGTGTCGCGGATGTTTGCGATGTTTTCGTCACGGTCGGCGGTGAGGTCCAAAACCGTGCCATCATCCCAGAAATGCCGCGCCAAGGTATGAAGCTGTGTCAGTGTCACATGGTTATGAATGTCCGCGCCAACGTCCCGAAAAAGGGCCTCAAACACCGGCAACATGGTCAAAACCGTCGGTCCTGCATCCACCGGCCCAGCAGCAGAGGGCAGCGTGCGGATCTTGCCACCCGGCGCGTCATGCAGATCATAGACGGAGACATCGGCACCCCCTTGGGACAGCCGCAAAGCCGTGGCCAACCCTCCAATACCTGCACCAACAATTGCTATCCGTTTTCCTGCGATCACTGCGCACCTCCGGGCTGGAGTGTTGACTCGAATAGAGAAACTGTCCAGTCTAGTTTACATATGTAGTGTAAACATAAATACACAATATGGAATTTGGGAGGGCCGATGCGCATCTCTGATCGGATCGAAGCGGCGGTGGGCCGCGCTGTCCAAAGCGGACTGGGTGGCATGGCCCCTTCGCGGCTGTCGGCCACGCTGGATTATGCCGTGAACCCAGGTGGTGCCCGGATCAGGCCGACGATACTCACCTCTGTCGCGATGGCTTGTGGTGAAGACCGGCCAGAGCTGACAGACGTTGCGGGTGCCGCGCTGGAGTTGATGCATTGCGCCAGCTTGGTACATGATGATCTGCCGTGTTTTGACGATGCCGACATGCGGCGCGGCAAGCCGTCCATGCACCGTGCGTTTTCCGAGCCGCTCGCCGTGCTGTCGGGCGACAGCCTGATCATCCTCAGCTTCCATATCCTTGCCCGCGCGGCGCCCTTGGGCGCGGATCGTGCGGTGCAATTGATTGATGTCCTGTCCAATCGGTCCGGCATGCCCAACGGCATTTGCGCGGGCCAAGGGTGGGAGAGTGAGGCAAAGATTGACCTCAGCGCCTATCACAAATCCAAAACCGGCGCGCTCTTCATCGCGGCGACGCAGATGGGGGCGATTTGCGCCGGGCAAGGGGCGGAGCCTTGGGAAGACCTTGGCGATCAGATCGGGGAAGCCTTCCAAGTGGCCGATGATCTGCGTGACGCGCTTTGTGATGAGTGTACGCTCGGCAAGCCTGCGGGTCAGGACGACTTGCATGGGCGGCCTAACGCGGTCGCGACCTTTGGTGTCACGGGTGCGGTAAAGCGCTTTGATGACATCATCGCAGGTGCGATTGCGTCGATTCCCGCCTGCTCGGGTGAGGCGGCTTTGGCGCAAATGGTGCGCGCCTATGCCGACCGCTTGGTCCCCGCCAATGCACGCACGCATAACGTTGTCCCGGGTGAGTGATGACAGACTTGGAGTTGAGCGGACGCGCCGGTCCTGATCGGCCCAAATGGTCGTTGAACCGGCTGATCGCCTCTCCCACCTTCCAACGCCGCATGGCCTGTATCCCCCTAATTCGTGGGCTCGTCCGGCGAGATGGGGAAGAGATTTTTGATCTTGTGGCAGGGTTTTGCCATTCACAAATGCTGCATGCCTTGGTGAAGTTCGAGGTATTGGATCACCTGTTGAAAGGCCCCCGCACAGCGGCGGAGCTTGCGCTTTTCTGCCAGGCGCCGGAGCCGCGCGTGCGCATCATGATGGATGCGGCGGTGGCCTTGGGGCTGGTGCGCAAGAAAAAGGAGCGTTACCGCATCGCCCGCAAAGGCGCGGCCATTGTCGGCGTGCCCGGTCTGAAAGGGATGATCGCGCATCATGATGTGCTCTACCGTGACCTCGCCGATCCTGTCGCCTTCCTGCGGGGGGAGACGGAGCCGGAACTGGCGCAGTTCTGGCCGTATGTCTTTGGGGCTGATGGAGCTTCCGATCCAGAAACCGCGGCGACCTATTCCAAGTTGATGACCGACAGTCAATCGCTTGTCGCGGATGAGACGTTGTTGATGATCTCCCTCTCCGGTGTGGAGCATCTGATGGACATAGGTGGCGGGACGGGCGCGTTTCTGGCGGCGGCGGCGAAGGTCAATCCGACGATGGCGTTGACGCTGTTCGATCTGCCAGCGGTCGTGCCAGCGGCGAAAGACTTGGCGGCAGAACTGGGTACAACCGACCGCCTGACGATCGTACCGGGTTCTTTCCGAGACGATCCTTTGCCGCATGGGGCAGATATGATCAGTTTGGTGCGCGTGCTGTACGACCATGCGGATGAGACTGTGGCTGCTTTGTTGTCTAAGGTCATCGACACACTTCCGGCCGGTGGTCGCATCCTGATTTCGGAGCCGATGGCAGGGGGTGATACCCCTCAGCGGGCAGGGGATGCGTACTTCGCGTTCTACTGCCTAGCGATGAACACCGGCAAGGCGCGATCGGCTGATGAAATCGCATCTCTTCTGTCTCAAGCAGGTTTTGAGGCCATCCAAATGCCGCGCAGTCGGCGCCCCTTCGTCACGTCAGTTGTTACCGCTGTAAAGCCAGCCTGACAGTGAAAGCGTATTCACATGTTGACATAGTAAAGTGTCAAGTTAGACTGACATAGGACAGAATGTCGCACCTTGTCGCACCCTGGCAAGTCAGTGCATCGAGGGAGAAAACGTTGCAAACAAGGGCCGTTATCCTGAATGAACCCGGCGATATCCGGGTCGGTTCGGTGGGAATCACTGACCCGGGCGCAGACGATATTGTCGTCAAAGTTTGTCATTCCGGCATCTCAACAGGCACCGAAAAGCTGTTCTGGACCGGTGAAATGCCGCCCTTCCCCGGCATGGGCTACCCATTGATCCCCGGGTACGAATCCTTTGGAGAGGTCGTCTCGGCCAAGCCTGAAACGGGCTTTCAGGTGGGTGAGACCGTCTTTGTGCCGGGAGCGGATTGCTATGACGGTGCGTATGGCCTCTTTGGCGGCGCATCGCAGACCATCGTGACGCCTGCGTCGCGGGCCATGCGCATTGACGCGGGTCTCGGGTCCAGCGGGGCGCTTTTGGCGCTGGCTGCAACTGCGTGGCATGCCATGACCGGTCCGGGAAAAGAGCTTCCTGAACTCATCGTCGGTCACGGTGTACTTGGACGCTTGTTGGCGAGGCTAACAGTTATGTCCGGAGGGCCTGCGCCAACCGTTTGGGAGGTTGACCCACTGCGCATGTCAGGCGCAGACGGGTATGAAGTGCTGACATCAGAAACTGACGAACGCCGCGACTACCGATCCATCTACGATGCATCCGGCCGCACAGACATCCTGAACCAGCTTATTGGTCGGATGGCCAAGGGTGGGGAGATTGTCCTTGCTGGGTTCTACAAAGACCCGCTGCACTTCGCATTCCCGCCCGCGTTCATGAAAGAGACACGGATCCGTGTCGCTGCCGAATGGCAGCGCGAGGATATGAGCGCGATCCGGCTATCGGTCGAGAATGGCGTGCTCCGTCTTGACGATCTGATCACACACACAGCCCGGGCAGAGGATGCTGCGAAAGCCTATGAGACGGCCTTCACTGATCCCTCCTGCTTGAAAATGATTTTGAACTGGGGAACTGCATGAAGGACGAAGTGCCAAATCTGAAGGATTTCGATAAGCGCTTGCGCGACGAAGCGAAGATTGAGCCGACATTGGAAGTGCCGCAGGGCGAACCAACGTCTAAGACCCAGATCATCGCAATCTATGGCAAAGGCGGGATTGGGAAATCCTTCACGCTAGCCAACCTCAGCCACATGATGGCCGAACAGGGCAAGCGTGTTCTGTTGATCGGGTGTGACCCAAAGTCAGATACGACAAGCCTTCTCTTTGGGGGCAAGGCGTGCCCAACGATCATCGAAACCTCCGCGAAGAAAAAAATTGCAGGCGAAGAAGTTCAGATCGGCGACGTCTGCTTCAAGCGCGGCGGCGTTTTCGCGATGGAGCTTGGTGGGCCAGAGGTCGGTCGTGGCTGTGGTGGTCGCGGGATCATCCACGGGTTCGAACTGCTTGAAAAACTGGGCTTTCATGACTGGGATTTTGATTATGTACTCCTGGACTTCTTGGGCGATGTGGTTTGCGGTGGCTTTGGCTTGCCGATCGCGCGGGACATGGCGCAGAAGGTTATCCTTGTCGGCTCCAATGACCTGCAATCGCTTTATGTGGCGAACAACGTTTGTTCCGCTGTCGAATACTTCCGCAAGCTCGGTGGCAACGTCGGCGTCGCGGGCCTTGTGATCAACAAAGACGATAGCACGGGGGAGGCTCAGGCCTTTGCCAAGGCCGTTGATATTCCGGTTCTGGCGTCGATCCCAGCGGATGACGATCTGCGGAAGAAATCGGCCAACTACCAAATTGTCGGTACAAAGAAAAAGGGTCAGTGGGGCGATATGTTCGCGGGTCTGGCCGAAGCGGTCGCAGATGCGCCTCCTACCCATCCTACCGCTTTGGATCAAGATGGGCTGCTTGGACTCTTTGATGCCGAGGACACAGGCGCAAACTTCGTTCTGGAGCCTGCGACCGATGCCGACATGCGCGGCAAGAACGCGAAACCGAAAGAGTCGCTGGAGATCATTTATGACGACGCGTGAGGGTTTCGAAGTTGGCTATGACGCCAGCGGCGATCTCCAGATCATAGAAGGCGTCACGCCCGAAACCTCTGAAGCAGTGCATGAGACGGCTTTGGCTGGCGAGTGCACCGCCGGCGCGACGACAATGGAAGCCGCCGCGCGTGAAGCGGGGCAGTCTGAACTGCTTGACCAATTCGCCAAGGACTATCCGCAAGGACCCCACGATCAACCACAGAGCATGTGCCCTGCGTTCGGGTCTTTGCGCGTTGGCCTTCGCATGAAGCGGGTTGCAACGGTGCTGTCCGGATCCGCCTGCTGTGTCTATGGCCTGACCTTCGTGTCGCATTTCTATGGTGCGCGCCGGTCCGTTGGCTATGTGCCGTTCAATTCGGAAACGCTGGTTACAGGCAAGCTCTACGAAGACATCCGTGAGAGCGTGCATCAGATGGCGGACCCTGACCGCTATGACGCCATTGTGGTGACAAATCTTTGCGTACCGACCGCATCTGGCGTGCCGCTGCGTTTGTTGCCGAAAGAGATCAACGGCGTGCGCATCGTCGGTATCGACGTGCCAGGCTTTGGAGTGCCCACCCATGCAGAGGCGAAGGACGTGCTTGCAGGCGCAATGCTGGCCTATGCGCGGGAAGAGGCGGCCGCCGGTCCGGTGCAGGCTCCTGTGGGCGGCAAATCAGACCGCCCTACTGTTGCGCTGTTGGGTGAGATGTTCCCTGCCGATCCAATGATGATTGGTGCGATGCTTGGTCCGCTTGGTCTGGCCGCTGGCCCCGTGGTTCCAACCCGCGAATGGCGGGAGCTTTACGCCGCGCTCGATTGTGGTGGCGTTGCCGCGATCCATCCATTCTACACCTCTGCCGTGCGGGAATTCCAAGCGGCAGGTCGGCCCATCGTTGGCTCTGCACCAGTGGGCCACGATGGCACCGCCGACTGGCTTGCCCGCATTGGGGAGACATTCAACGTCCCCGCACCACAGGTCGCCGCCGCAAAAAATGCGTTCCTGCCCAAGATCAAAGAGGCGCTCGCTGCCGTGCCGATCAACGGCACAATGACGCTTTCAGGCTACGAAGGGTCAGAGCTGTTGGTCGCGCGTCTGCTGATCGAAAGCGGGGCGAACGTGCCTTACGTCGGCACCGCTTGCGCAAAATCCGAATGGTCGACGCATGACGCGGAATGGCTGGCGGCAAAGGGCGTGAAGGTCAAATTCCGCGCATCGCTCGAAGATGACATCTCCGCCGTTGATGCGATCAAGCCTGATGTGGCGATTGGCACGACACCGGTTGTGCAGCACGCGAAAGAGCATGGCATCCCATCGCTCTATTTCACCAATCTGATCTCTGCACGCCCGCTGATGGGTCCCGCCGGTGCAGGGTCATTGGGACAAGTTGTTTCTGCCGCAATCAACGGCAAGCAGAAGATGGACAAGATGCGCGCATTCTTTGAAGGCGTTGGCAACGAAGACACCGCAGGTGTCTGGGAAGGCGCGCCCAATCTGCGCCCTGACTTCCGCGCGCAGCATCAAAAGAAACTGGACAAGGCCAAGCGGGCCGCAGAAGCAGCGAGGATGATTTAGTGTTAATCACCGATCATGATCGCGCGGGCGGCTATTGGGGTGCGGTTTACGCCTTCTGCGCTGTGAAGGGCCTTCAGGTCGTCGTCGATGGTCCGGTCGGGTGCGAGAACCTGCCAGTCACCTCTGTCCTGCACTACACCGATGCGCTGCCACCGCATGAGTTGCCTATCGTCGTGACCGGGTTGTCAGAGACAGAGATGGGTGAAGGGACCGAGGACGCGATGAAGCGGGCTTGGGACACGCTTGATCCCGCCCTGCCAGCGGTTGTCGTCACCGGCTCTATTGCAGAGATGATTGGCGGCGGTGTCACACCACAAGGCACCAACATCCAACGCTTCTTGCCACGCACCATTGATGAGGATCAGTGGGAATGCGCCGACCGTGCGATGACGTGGATCTTCACCGAATTTGGCATGACCAAAGGTCGGATGCCGCCTGAGAAAAAGCGCGAAGAAGGCGCGAAGCCGCGCGTGAACATTCTTGGCCCGATGTATGGCACGTTCAACATGCCGTCTGACCTTACCGAAATCCGGCGTCTGGTCGAAGGCATTGGGGCAGAGGTCAACATGGTCATGCCGCTTGGCGCGCATTTGGCCGAGATGCGAAACCTTGTGAATGCTGACGTCAACATCTGCATGTACCGTGAGTTTGGCCGCGGCCTGGCGGAGGTGCTGGGCAAGCCGTACTTGCAAGCACCCTTTGGCATCGACAGCACAACGAAATTCCTGCGCAAGCTGGGTGAGCTTCTGGACCTTGATCCAGAATCATTCATCGAAAAGGAAAAGCATTCGACCATCAAACCTGTCTGGGATTTGTGGCGGTCTGTGACGCAGGATTTCTTTGCAACGGCCGAGTTTGCCGTCGTCGCAAATGAGACCTATACGCGCGGGCTGAAAAATTATCTTGAGAACGATCTGGGCTTCCCCTGTGCGCTGGCTGTCGCCCGCTGCCGTGGAAAGAAGACCAACAACGATGAAGTCCGCGAGGAAATTCACGCCAAGCGGCCGCTCATCATCTTTGGATCGATCAACGAGAAAATGTATCTGGCAGAAATGTCAGGGGGACACGGACCGTCGCCTTCCTTCATTCCGGCAAGTTTTCCGGGCGCGGCGATCCGACGTGCTTCGGGGACACCCTTCATGGGCTACGCCGGGGCGACATATGTCCTGCAAGAGGTGTGCAACGGGTTGTTTGACAGCCTGTTCCACATCCTGCCGCTCGCCTCTGAAATGGATGCGACCGATGCAACGCTCACACCGCTCCGCCGTGATTTCCCTTGGGATCCCGAGGCACAGGCGAAGCTTGATGAGATCGTGGCCAGCCACCCGATCCTCACCCGTATTTCAGCAGCGAAAAAGCTGCGGGATGCTGCGGAACGCGCAGCGCTCGATGCCGGCAACGACCGGGTTGTTTTGAAGACAGTCGAGACTTTGGAGTCCGGTTTGGGAGGACCATCATGACCGATTTTACAACGGACACACCACTCACACGGACGCGTACTGCACCGCCAAAGCGGGAATACAACGCGTATTTCGCGGTGATCTTTTTGGCCACGCTGCCACTCGTAATGCTGACGTGGTGCCTAAGCGCCGCGCGTCAGATGGCGCTCCCTGAAAAGGGTCCGTTCGCGCAAGCCTGGACACAGGCGCGCATCATTACGCCGCACATCTTCCATGGTTGATGTGCTGGCAAAAGCATTCGTCACTCCCCCCCGGGGTGACGGATTAGGGCAGGGGATGAGCCCCTGTCGTAACCCGGCCGCGGGGGGTACGCGGCGTCAGTTCATATATTTGGAGACAAAAAATGGCTGATAAATCTGACCTGTCTTTCACAGGTCTGACCGATGAACAGGCGCAGGAATTGCACGCTGTCTACATGAGCGGTCTGTGGGTCTTTACGATCATCGCAGTCGTCGCTCACGTGCTGACGTACATCAAACTGCCTTGGTTCGACTGGTAAGGAAGGAGATCGCACATGGCACAGTTCTACAAGATCTGGCTGGTCTTCGACCCTCGCCGCGTTTTCGTGGCACAGGGCGTTTTCCTGTTCCTGCTGGCAGCGATGATTCACCTCGTCCTGCTTAGCAATGATGGCACCAACTGGTTCAAAATGGCGTTCGACGCCGGCATGTAACCAGGCGCTGTCCTGAGACTCTGCTGCGGGCGGGCCCGCTCGCCCGCAGCACACCAAAGACTATTAACGGCAGGTCGTCGGACCTGTCCTGAAATGGAGTAGGAAGATGGCACAGCTCAGCTTCGAAAGAAAATACCGCGTCCGAGGCGGGACGCTGGTCGGCGGTGATCTGTTCGACTTCTGGGTGGGGCCATTTTACGTTGGCTTCTTCGGGGTTACGACGTTCTTTTTCGCCGTCCTAGGGACAATTCTGATCTTCTATGGTGCAAGCCAAGGACCAACTTGGAACCCATGGTTGATCTCGATCGACCCACCGCCACTTGAATATGGCCTTGGCATCGCCCCGTTGATGGAGGGCGGCCTGTGGCAGATCATCACCTTATGTGCGATTGGCGCCTTCGTCAGTTGGGCCTTACGAGAGGTTGAGATCTGTCGAAAGCTCGGGATGGGCTATCACGTACCGATTGCGTTTTCTGTCGCGATCTTGGCCTATGTCACGCTGGTCGTGATCCGGCCGGTGCTACTGGGCGCATGGGGGCACGCCTTCCCCTATGGCATCTTCAGCCATCTCGATTGGGTCAATAATGTGGGCTACGCCTACGGCAACTTCCACTATAACCCGGCGCATATGGTGGCGATCACGTTCTTCTTTACGACGTGTCTCGCACTTGCTCTGCACGGATCACTGGTCTTGTCGGCTGTGAACCCGGGCAAAGGCAAAACCATCGCGTCCCCTGATCACGAAGACACCTACTTCCGCGATTTGATCGGCTATTCGATCGGGCCACTCGGCATCCACCGCCTTGGTCTGTTCCTCGCTCTCAACGCAGGTTTGTGGTCCGCAATTTGTATCGTGATCTCTGGCACCATCTGGTTCGACGAATGGATCGTCTGGTGGGATTGGTACTATGAGCTGCCCTTCTGGGTAGACCTTTAAGGAGGATATGAACAATGGCTGAATATCAAAACATCTTCACCCAAGTTCAGGTCCAAGGTCCTGCTGAAATGGGTGTCAACGAGGAAGAGTTCCGCACAAAGAATGCCAGCTTCTCAAAGCTAGCAGGTGTGTTCGGCAACGCCCAACTCGGGCCTGTCTACCTCGGTAACATGGGGATGATCTCGCTCATCACGGGTCTGATCTGGTTTGTCATGGTCGGCATGTCCTTCTGGGCGCAGGCCGATTACAACCCAGCGATCTTCATGCGCGACCTCTTTTGGTTCTCGCTTGAGCCGCCATCCCCAGGCTATGGCCTGTCCATGCCGCCACTGGATGACGGTGGATACTATCTAATCGCGTCATTCTTCTTGCTGATCTCAGTGCTGACGTGGTGGGTGCGGACGTACCTGCGGGCCGAAGCGCTGGGCATGGGCAAACATGTGGCATGGGCCTTTGCCTCCGCCATCTGGTTGTTCCTCGTGCTGGGCCTGATCCGTCCGGTCCTGATCGGCGACTGGTCGGAAATGGTGCCATACGGTGTGTTCTCACACCTTGATTGGACGAACCTCTTCTCCATCAACCACGGAAACCTGTTCTACAATCCGTTCCACGCTTTGAGCATTGCGTTCCTGTATGGCTCTGCACTTCTCTTTGCGATGCACGGTGCGACGATCCTCGCCGTCAGCCGCTTCGGTGGTGAGCGTGAGATCGAACAGATCGTCGACCGCGGAACAGCCTCTGAACGGGCCGCACTGTTCTGGCGCTGGACCATGGGCTTCAACGCCACGATGGAAGGCATTCACCGCTGGGCGTGGTGGTTCGCCGTCCTAACTACCCTGACAGGTGGTATCGGCATCCTGCTGTCCGGCACTGTTGTCGACAACTGGTATGTCTGGGCACAGCAACACGGCTTCGCGCCGCTCTAGAGAGGAAAACAAGACATGAGTGACGACAATATCCTCGATCTAGAAGGCCGCACACGGCTCTCCGCGGACATCACATTGCTGATGTTGAAAGGGGCCGGCTACGCAGCCATCGCGGTTCTGGCAATCTGGTTCACCATCGCTGTTATTGCAGCCATCGGTCGCGCCCTGCCGGAGGAAAGCCGCCAAAACCCTGATCCGATCAACCGCTCATCTATCGAGCTGTTGGTCGAGCCGACCACCTACGTTGGCTAAAGAATTGGGTTGGGCATGGGTTGCCCAACCCTCCGTCATCGGGCCGCCCTCCCTGGTGGGTCCGATACCAGAAGGGTCCGTTGGACCTTTCTAGTTCCCTTCCTGTTGGCTACAGGAACTGGCGTCGTAGACTAGTCCAGCGGATTAGTTCTACGGCGTCAATTTTTATTTTCAGCCTAAAAGCATCATCAGCGGTTCCTTGCGACCGCTATTTCCCAGTTGTGGCAAGGGTTTGCCGCTTTCATAATGTTGCCCAAACGTCGTCACAAAGACACTACGAATGTCCGATTATTTCCCCCGTATTGGATTAAAATGCAGGGTCGAGATGCTTAAAGGGTTATTAAAAAGCACTAAGACGGTCTTAGATTCGACAGGGACTCAAGGCTCAGATACCACGGATACACCTCAGCAATTCCAGCATCTGGACCTGATTGTTGTGCCTCAATCCGCGATGGACGCGTTGCCCCAGAATCCGGACGCTCTGGTCGAAGCAGTCGTGGATTACGTCAATTTCCTGTTTCATGAAGTGTAGTTCAACCGTTTCGAAATCGCGCCCGAGGCCGTTCAGCATTACCACTGCACTACTACCTTGCGCAGGTCAAAGCAGGCGGTCACGCCAAGTTTGTCGCCGATGTCGAGGCTGTCATGGCCTATATCGTTGAAGATGTGCTGACAGGGCCCCAAGCGGTGGATGCAACGGCGCACCTTAGCCTTGCGCAAGAAATGGCAGATTAGATCGCTCAGAACCCTGATGCGGTTGAAAACCCCGCAGATGCCGAAGGCGCCATCGCTTCAGAGCTGTCCGCATTGTATACGCACTTTAGAGGGGCGGATGTTATCAAACCGTTGCGCCGCGCTCTTACGGCGTGGATTGTCGAGGTCGAAGTCATCCAAGTGGTTGATGATTGTATCATGCCGCGGGTGCTTGAGGGGATCAAACTCCTCAATCCAAAGTGCCACCAGCGCAAAGCAAAGACGCGGATCGCGACCCTGATGAACCAGTTGTCCAATCCGGTGATGCTGGGGTTGGGTATGGCGGGCGCAATCGCAACTGATCCTGCTCCGGTATTGTCGTTGCGGCGTGGCGCAGCCTGCGTCGTTGACGAGAACAGCGCGATGACATGGCAGGTGTAAACAGCGGATGAGCCCTATTTTGGCATCGCTGACGATGCCGGTGCCCAGCTGCGGGATTACGTTGTGTAAGCTTCCGAAGGCTCAGGCGAGGATCAGATTTCCGTCGGCCCCATCGTCAGTCGCTTGTCATCATCGCAGCTCAACGCCGCCAAACAGATTTGCGAGACGTTGAACGCAGCAATTGCGATTGAGGCACTTACATCGAAACTTCCAAAAGAAACCTCGGCTGAGTTTGCGTCCGTCCACAGTGCCAGCCCTGATGCCAAGGGTGTCCTCGGCACCTCTATCTTCATGATCGCAAACAAGGGCACGGCTGCCTTCAGCGCTGTCATTGACGAGAACGGTGCGAAACTTCTGGCAGAGCCAAGCCATGATCTGCTGGTGGAAATGCCGCGCGCTGAAATCTCTGACTACATCGACCAGCTTCAAGCGGTGTAAGCCTCAGGTGTTTTCCATTACACTGCCAAAGATCAAATTGGCGTGCTTGTCGAGGTAGATCCGAATCCACGGCGTGAACACATTTGGCGTGCTCTCCACCTCTTGCCGCAGGTCTGAATAATCGACCCAGCGGACGGCTTCGACCTCTTCGGGGTTCAAATCCATCGGCAGGGTGTCTGGCACCTCAGCCGTGAAGATCTCAACCACTTCATGCTCGATTAGCCCGTCGCCCACATCCGCGCGGTACTCCACTTGCCCGCGATAGGTCGGATCGACGTCTTTGATCCCAAGCTCTTCATCCAAGCGACGGTTGGCGCAAGCCAAATCCGCTTCATCCCACATCGGATGGGTGCAGCAAGTGTTCGCCCAAAGGCCTGGGGTGTGGTACTTGCTCAAAGCCCGCTGCTGGATCAGCGTCCGGCCTTTGTTCATCAGAAAGACGCTGATCGCCTTGTGGCGATAGCCCTTCTGATGTGCCAACAGCTTTTCCACTGGCGTCAGTTCACCATCCACCCACGCTGGGATCAAAATCTCACTCATGTGCGCAGCGGCGAGACGAGGCGCGTCAGATGCGCGAGATTTTTCAGTCCGATTTTCAAGTGCGCCATGGGACGGGCCTTTACGAGCTTTTTGTTCATATAGGCCTCAAACGTCAGTTTTTGAACGTCGATGTCATGGCAGAGGGATACAAAACGTTCGCGCCGTTCGTCTGAGCGGTAATAGGCGTTTTGCATCGCACCCAGCACGCGAAAGACCTGTCTGTGCTCTTTCATAAACAGCTTGCGGGCGAGCATCAAATCCTTTGCACGGCCTGACGCAAGTGTCGCAGCCGCCGCCGTGGCCGCCACGCGCCCACCGACCATCGCATAATAAATCCCCTCGCCAGAGGAGGGCGCAACAACGCCTGCGGCATCACCGGCGAGCACCACATCCTTGCCGTTGTCCCATCGGTCGAGCGGTTTCAGGGGGATCGGCGCGCCTTCTTTGCGGATGGTCTTGCACCCATCCAGGCCGGAGGCGACGCGCAGCGCGGCTGTTGCCTCTTTCAGATCGACGCCATCGACACCAGTGCCCATACCGACGCTGGCTGATTTGCCATGCGGGAAGACCCAGCCATAAAAATCGGGGCTAATCTCCCCATCATAGATCACGTCACAGCGCAGCGGATCATACAGTGTGGAGGGGTTGGGCGCTTCGATAATCTCATGATAGGCGATCACGTAGGGGATCGTGTCACCACCCGGCACCTCCGCACGGCCCACATCCGACCGCGCCCCATCAGCGCCGATGACAAGCTTAGTGCTCAAGCGCTGCTCATTGCCACTGATCTTGTCGCGGAATACGACATGCGTGCCATCCGCGTCCCGCTCGATCCGACGGAAGGTGCCGGTGTATCGATGCGCGCCCGCTTCCCTGGCACGGACCCGCAGGAACTCATCGAAATGCTCCCGATCCACCATGCCGACATAGCCATTCTCAATCGGGATATCGACGCTGCGCTGGGTGGGTGAAATCATCCGCGCGGTGTTGATCTTGGCCATAATCTGGCTGTCGGGAATAAAGAAATCACGGATCAATCGCGGGGGCACCGCGCCACCGCAAGGTTTGATCCGCCCCGCTTTGTCGATCATCGCAACCATGTGGCCAGACCGGGTGAGGTCTTCTGCAGCGGTGGTTCCAGACGGTCCACCGCCCACAACGACAACATCATAGATCATAGCTTATTCCCCCGGGACGATGGACGCCGACATGACTGGGCGATCCATTATTTTGGCCGCCATCAGGGCGGCGGCGATAAACAAGGTGGCTTCGAAAACGAAAACGCTGCCAAATGCTTGCGCGTCTGAGAGCGTGAGACGGAAGACATCTACAAGCGCCGCGCCCATCAAACCGCCAAAGCCTGCGGCAATTGCTTGCGCGGCGCCCCAAAGACCCATGCGCGTGCCTTCACGCTGTTCGCGCCCATGACCGGCCAGCGCCATCATTGATCCGATGGCCGCAACCGCGAACATGCCGTTAAAGAAGCCAAGCGTGATGGTCGCTGGCAGCAAGGGTGCACCGGGCCCTATGGGGCCAAGCAGGGCGATGACGCCCAGCGACAGCGCTGATCCAAGGCACCCCGCCATGACCCAACTGCGCAATGCGCCGATCTTCAGCCCTGTCGCCATGATCCCGACCGTCAGCATCCCGATGAAGACGCCGCCGTTTTGCGCACCAGATAGCGAAGTCGACTCCCCCGGCGTGAAGTTAAAGACAAGGCCCGCGTAAGGCTCCAATATCAATTCCTGCATGAAGTAGGCGGCCATCGACAAAAACACGAACAACGTAAAATTTCGGGCGTTCCGTTCTTGCCAGACGTCCTTCAACCCTTCGCGGAAGGGAGTCGGGTCCGGCTCCCGCACAGCGGTCACGCGGTTTTCGATCCCCGCAACGGCAAGGGTGGTGAGCGCTATGGCAATCAGGACCACTGCCGCAACGATGCGCAGCAACAGCGCGGGCGTATAAGGATCCAGCAAGCTGCCGACGATGCCTGCAGTCATCGCGATCCCGAAGATCATCATCAGCCACGTAATGGTGGCCGCCGCCGCGCGACGATGCGGGGCTGTGGCTGTGGCCAAAAGCGCCAACAATGACGTGCCGGACGCTCCAACACCCAAGCCAATCAGCGCATAAGCGATGACGGAGACGATCATCCCAAGCGCAAAGCTGCCTTCGAGAACCAAGACGCCGCAGCCCGCCAGAAACGCGCCCAGCGCCAGGGCACACATGCCGCCAATGATCCAGCGGGTACGTCGCCCGCCTGTGTCAGAGGCAAAGCCCCAATGCGGGCGGGTCATCTGGATGCCATAGTGCAGGGCGACCAATGCTCCGGGTAGAACGGCTGGCAAGGCCAGCTCGACCACCATCAGACGGTTCAGCGTCGATGTGGTGAGGACGACGATCGCGCCCAGTGCCATCTGCACCAGTCCCAATCGCATGATCTGTAGCCAGCTTAGCGTCATATTATCCTTCCATTGACCGCAGCGCGAAGGCCACGATCATCATGCCGCTGATGTAAAGAACGACGCCGGTACCATTGTACCAAGGCGCCTTGGCTTTCGGGTCGCGCAGCATCACTCGCATCGCGGCGAGTTGCGCGAATAGGACGGCCGCAATGCCCAGCGCGTGAAGCGGGCGATCCCAAAGCACGAGGCAGGCGATGACCACCACTTGCGGCACCGCCATGATCCAGCAGGCCCAAAGCGCAGCCCGCTCGGGGCCCAACGTGACAGGGAGGGAGGCGACACCCATTTGCTTGTCCCCTTCCAACGCCTTGAAGTCGTTTAAGGTCATGATCCCATGCGCGCCCAACCCGTAAAGGAGCGCGATCAGAAGGATGCTTGGCGCAGGTGCGCCCGCCGACAGAACTGCGGCCCCTGTGATCCAAGGCAGCGTTTCGTAACTCAGACCGACCACCCCCGGACCCCACCAGCCGGACCGCTTCAGCCGGACAGGTTCCGCCGAATAGGCCCAAGCGGCCAACACGGCGAGGACGGTGGCGATAAAGCCCCAAAGCCCCAGTTGCCAGCCCACGGCCAGCGACAGTACCGACATCCCAAGCGCAATCCAAAGCCCCCATCGCCCTGGAATGCGCCCAGACGGGATCGGTCTGTTTGGTTCGTTGATTGCGTCGACATGCCGGTCGCACCAGTCGTTCGCTGCTTGGCTCATGCCGCAGACAATTGGACCGGCGAGGACGATTCCCAATAATAAAAGCAACAGGTTAATGGAAAACGTAGCCCCAGATGACACCGCCCCGCAAAGATACGCCCACATCGGTGGGAACCACGTTATTGGCTTGATCAACGTGATTGCAGCGCGTGGCTCTGGCCAGCGCCGTTGGAGCTGTGGAATGTCTGACGTGACCGACATTCTGTAAGTCTAGATTGACACTATAAGAGTCTGCAAGTGTAAACATATGCGGACAGACCGGGGCTCTTGGTCGCACGGCAGCGGACCAAAGCTCCTTATCAAGTGTAATTCGGGTAATGCGTCAGCCGACCTACAAGAAGTGCTGCAAACCCAATGTCGCCCCAGCTGCGATCACGGCACCCAGACTGAACCAAGCCAACCGCGCCAAGCGCCGCTGCGGCTTTGGTGGTGGTGGTGGGTTGTTCCGACGGATTAGCGCCGCTTCTGCGATGGCGGGTAATTGCGGACCAAACCGCGACAGAACTATCAGCGTTTTGCCAAGGTCTTTCAACAAGGCTTTCGGCCCGATGCTTTCTTTGATGTAATTCTCCACAATCGGCTGCGCGACGTGCCAGATGTTCATGTGCGGGTCCAGTGACCGCGCGACGCCTTCGACCACAACCATCGTTCGTTGAAGCAGGATCAGCTCGGTCCGTGTTTCCATCCCGAAGCGTTCCGTCACTTCAAACAGGTAGGACAGCAACCGCCCCATCGAAATCCGGCTGGCGTCCATGCCAAAAATTGGCTCCCCCACCGCACGCAGGGCGCGGGCAAACTCATCCACATCCTGATCGGCTGGCACATAGCCCGCCTCAAAATGCACTTCGGCGACCCGCTTGTAGTCCTTGCGGATGAAGCCAAACAAAATCTCCGCATAGACGCGGCGGGTGTAGGCATCAATCCGGCCCATGATGCCAAAGTCATAGGCGATGATGTCGCCATTCTCCGCCACCTTCAGGTTGCCTTGGTGCATGTCGCCATGGAAATAGCCATCGCGCAGCGCGTGGTTGAGGAACATCTGCAAAACCCGCGCTGCCAGCGCGCGGCGGTCATGCCCCGCCGCGTCCAGCCCGTCATTGTCGCCAATGCTGATCCCTTCGGCCCAATCGAGCGTCATCACCCGACGGCTCGACAAACGCCACCGCACGTTCGGCACTTCGAAACCCGCGTCCTTGGAGGTGTTCGCCGCAAACTCAGACGCGGCGGAGCTTTCGAGCCGCAGGTCAAGTTCACCTAAGACCACGCCTTCGAAATGTTCGATCACATCCATCGGGCGCAAACGGCGCGACGCGGGGGAGAGAAGCTCAATCGCCCGCGCTGCGAAATAGAACGCATCCACATCCTTGCGAAACGCCCGCTCAATCCTGGGCCGCAAAATCTTTACAGCAACCGCATCATCGCTGTCGGCCACATGTGCCTTGTGCACCTGCGCCAATGACGCCGCCGCTACGGGTTCAGAGAAGGAGGTAAAAAGCTCCTCCACCGATTGACCCAACTCGCGCTTTACCTCGGCTTTCGCCGCTTTCATCGAAAACGGGGGCAGCTTGTCCTGCAACACGCGCAACTGCACGGCTAACTCATCGCCCACCACATCGGGGCGGGTTGAGAGAACCTGACCAAACTTGATGTAAGCGGGGCCAAGTGCGGTCAGCGCACGGGGCGCGGGGGGCATGGTCACATCACCTTTGAACCCCAGCCATTGAAACGGCCAGACCAGCGACCGGAAGGTGATGCGCAGCAAAGGTCCTGCATCAAACGCATCAAGCACGACTTTCATCGCGCCGGTCCGTTCCAACGTCGCGCCTGTTCGAATCAGGCGGATGATATTGTGTGGGCCGCGCAAGTCTTAGAGCTTCCACCCAGAGTGAAGGGCGGCAATGCCCATCGTCAGATTGCGGTACTTGGTGTTTTCGAACCCAGCGTCGCGGATCATGCCAAGGAACGTCTCTTGATCTGGGAACTTACGGATCGATTCCACCAGATACTGATAGCTGTTCGCGTCATTGGCGATCAGTTGCCCCATGCGCGGGATGACATTGAAGGAATAAAGGTCGTAGGCCTCTTGCATCATGTCATTAGGGATCTGGCTGAACTCCAACACCATCAACCGCCCGCCAGGTTTCAACACGCGGTAGGCTTCTTCCAATGCTTTCTGAGGTCGCGTCACATTCCGGATGCCAAAGCTGATCGTGTAGAAGTCATATGTGTTGTCCTCAAACGGCAGCACCATCGCGTCGCCCACAACCCATTCTAGACTGTCAGACAGGCTCGCCGCTTCTGCGCGCTTGCGCCCTTCGATCAGCATCGGTTCGGTTAGGTCGAGCACAGTCGCGTGCCCTGAACCCGCGCGTTTCAGAAAGCGGAAGGAAATGTCGCCCGTGCCGCCTGCCACGTCGAGCAGTTTTTGACCGGCCCGCGGGGCCAGCCAATCCATCATCGCATTCTTCCAGATTCGGTGGATGCCCACGGACATCACATCATTCATGATGTCATACTTATTGGCGACGGAACTGAAGACACCCTGCACACGGCCTGCCTTCTCCCCCTCGGGGACGGTTTCAAATCCGAAATGCGTTGTCTGGGATTCGTCGGTCATGGCGGCGGCTCACGTTCAGTTCTCATGGGTGAATTATACCTCTTACCCCAAAAGGACAAATGTCATTACGCCACAGGGTGTTGTAATTTCTATCGCCCGCGCTCTATTTCGGAGGGCACTGGAACATGAAGGGTCGCTATGCCGGAACTGCCAGAGGTGGAAACTGTCCGCAAAGGGCTCCTCCCCGCGATGGAGGGGGCGGTGATCGCGCAGGCGGATGTGAACCGCCCTGATCTGCGCTGGCCTTTCCCCGATCGGATGGCGGAGCGGCTGACAGGCGCGACCGTGAGGCAGTTGCGCCGTCGGTCGAAATACATCCTTGCTGATCTCAGCACCGATGAAACGCTCCTTATTCATCTGGGGATGTCGGGTCGTATGACCGTGTCCGGCGATCCGTTGGGACAGTTTCATCACAATCATCCTGCTGCGCAAAAGCACAATCATGTGGTGTTTCATATGGCCAACGGCACGCGCGTGACCTTCAACGACGCAAGGCGTTTTGGCGTGATGGACCTGATTCCGACCAAGGATCAGGACATCCATTGGTTACTCAAAGACATTGGCCCGGAACCGCTGGGCAATGATTTCCATGAGGCGCACCTGATTGAGCGTTTCAAAGGAAAGAACACGCCGGTGAAAACCGCCTTGCTAGACCAACGGATCGTCGCGGGCCTTGGCAATATATATGTGTGCGAGGTTCTGTTCCGCGCGGGTATCCACCCAGCTCGCAAGGCCAGTCGGATCAGTGCGGCGCGCGTGGCGTCGATGGTGCCGATCATCCGCGATGTGTTGAGCGAAGCGATCGAATCTGGTGGCTCCTCCCTGCGCGATTACCGCCAAGCAGATGGGGAGTTGGGTTATTTCCAGCACGGCTTTCGCGTCTACGATCAAGAGGGCGAAACCTGCGCAACTCCCTCCTGTGGCAAGGAAATACGCCGAATCGTTCAATCTGGTCGGTCCTCCTTTTTCTGTCCGCAATGCCAAAGATAGCTTGATCGCCGCCCCCGAATAGCGGCAGAAACCTTGCAACCGGGATTGCAAAAGGGTGCCTTATGGCTTTCGAAACGCTCAAAGTGGCCACTGATGATCACGTCACAACGATCACCTTGGACCGCCCCGATGCGCTCAATGCGTTGAACCAACAGTTGCTTCAGGAGCTCTGCACCGCATTGGAAGAGGCGGATGCGTCTTACAAAACCCGCTGCATTGTCATCACCGGATCGGAGAAGGCCTTTGCCGCTGGCGCCGACGTGACGGAGATGGCCGATCAAAGCTTTGTCGATATGTATCTGAGCGCGTTCTTTGAGCCTGAAATCATGCGCTTCAACCGCACCCGTAAGCCCATCATCGCGGCTGTTGCGGGCTACGCTTTGGGTGGTGGCTGTGAGTTGGCCATGATGTGCGACTTTATTATTGCCGCCGATACCGCCAAGTTTGGCCAGCCGGAAGTGAACCTGGGCGTGATCGCCGGTTTGGGTGGGACACAACGGTTGAGCCGCTATGTCGGCAAATCAAAAGCGATGGATATGAACCTGACCGGGCGCTTCATGGACGCGGAGGAGGCGGAGCGGTCCGGCCTTGTTAGCCGGGTGGTACCAGCCAAGAAACTTCGCGACGAAGCGCAGTTCGCGGCGGAGAAGATCGCGGAGAAATCACTGATCGCCACCATCGCCGCCAAGGATGCGGTGAACCGGTCTTATGAGACGACGCTTGCGGAAGGTCTCAACTATGAGCGCCGCTTGTTTCAATCGCTCTTTTCTACCGCTGACCAGACAGAAGGCATGGCCGCTTTTAAGGAAAAGCGCGAAGCAAATTTCCGAGACCGCTAAAAAACACTTCCCTTTGAGCATTGAACGGGCTAAGCGGCATTCAACATGCGCGTGATGCCCGCTTTGGCAGATTCGGCCGGTACAGAACCCGGTGGGCCATCAGGCGTATAATTTGATTTTTGATGGACCCGAACGAAAGACACGAACATGGCAAACACAGCTCAATCCAAGAAACGCGCACGTCAGAACGAAGCCCGCTATGCGGTTAACAAACAGCGCCGCTCCCGCATTCGCACATTCCTGCGTGCGGTCGAAGAAGCCATCGCATCAGGCGACAAGGACGCAGCAGCGGCCGCTTTGAAAGCTGCTCAGCCAGAAATCATGCGTGGCGTGACCAAAGGCGTAATGCACAAGAACACAGCGGCGCGAAAAATGTCGCGCCTGGCTGCGCGCGTCAAAGCCATCGGATAGTGATATTTCTGTCCCACAGCGGGACAGTCGCACAGAAAAGAGGCGGGTCAGCACGGCCCGCCTTTTTTGCATTTGCGGCATATCAAATAAGTTTTTGAGAAGTTTCAAAGGTCAAAGAGATTCTTTTTCTTCAAACACTGAGTCAAGTACGATGTTGTGTTGAAAGGTCCGCAAACCCCTTGTTAGGCTGATCCTGCGATTCACATCGTTCCGAGGGGATTTGAGGTGAGCTAGTCGGACATTTGGCCGGTTTTCTTCGGGAACTGAAACTGGCACAGGGGACGTTTGGCTATCACTTTCTACCGCTTGGGTGCTGCTCGCTTGTGTGATTTGGGAACTGAGTTTTGTTGGTAAGAGTAAGCCCCCATCTGCGACTGTTGTGGCGTGATGTTAGCCCGCTGCGGGCTAACAGAGCGTTGCGATCTTGTTAGTTTGACAAGGACGTCCGCTGAGTTTTTGCGTCGGCGACGCAATATTTTCGCGGCTCGAAGCATGTGAGCGCAACGGCAAAAGCCGTGAGATGAAGCTATAGGACGGGGCAAGGGCAAAAGATGACGACTGCTGTTTGGGGCAATGTACTTAAAGCACTTAAATTGGGAATGAGTGCGAACAGTTACAAAAACTGGATTGCTCCATTGGAACTGAAATCGCTAGACGACCGCGTCGCGACATTCGAAGTTCCAACAGGGTTTATCGGAAACTACGTCGAACAGAACTTCGGCGATCAAATCATCTATCAACTCAACCGTCATGAACAGGACGTTCAGCGTCTGAGTTTTGATGTGCCAAAAGGCCCTCTTTCCGCGTCCGCGCCTAAGAAAGCCAAAGCGAAGGCAAAATCCGTCAAGGATGCTGACAGCAGCCCAATCGACCCACGCTTTACCTTCGACAGCTTCGTTGTCGGTAAACCCAACGAACTGGCAAACGCTGCCGCCCGCCGCGTCGCTGAAGGTGGCCCTGTCACATTCAACCCGCTGTTCCTTTATGGTGGCGTCGGCTTGGGCAAGACCCACCTGATGCATGCCATCGCCAACGACCTCCGCGCCCGCCAGCCAGAGGCGAATGTGCTTTACCTCTCAGCAGAGCAGTTCATGTACCGTTTCATTACCGCGCTGCGCGAGCGCAAGATGATGGACTTCAAACAGCTCTTCCGCTCCGTTGATGTACTGATGGTCGACGATGTGCAGTTCATCGCGGGCAAAGACAGCACGCAGGAAGAGTTCTTTCACACGTTCAACGCGCTCGTGGATGCCAACAAGCAGATCATCATCTCTGCCGACCGCGCACCGGGTGAGATCAAAGATCTCGAAGATCGTATTCGCTCCCGCCTGCAGTGTGGGCTGGTCGTGGACCTGCACCCAACGGACTATGAATTGCGCCTCGGCGTGCTGCAGTCAAAGGTTGCGACACAGAAATCGCAGTACCCTGACCTTGTGATTGCGGACGGCGTTTTGGAATTCTTGGCGCATCGGATCACCTCCAACGTTCGCGTGCTTGAGGGCGCGCTGACCCGTCTTTTCGCCTTCGCAAGCCTCGTGGGTCGCGACATCACTCTGGAACTGACGCAAGACTGCTTGTCTGATGTCCTCAAAGCCTCTGATCGGAAGGTCACGGTTGAAGAAATCCAACGCAAGGTGAGCGAACATTTCAACATCCGCTTGTCTGACATGATCGGGCCAAAGCGTCTGCGCACCTTTGCGCGTCCGCGCCAAATGGCGATGTATCTGGCGAAACAGATGACCAGTCGCTCCCTGCCAGAAATTGGCCGCCGCTTCGGGGGCCGTGACCACACAACTGTGCTCCACGGCGTTAAACGCATCGAGGAATTGATGGTCACTGACAGCCAGATTGCTGACGATGTGGAACTGCTGCGTCGCGCGCTGGAAGAATAACAGCGCCGGGCGCTTGACCCTTCTGCTGCAGTCGCAGAAACTCTTTTTAAATAATGCTTGAGCCGGATGCAAAAACAGGTAGTTTTTGCATCCCTGCGGCGTGAGCCCCAACCAGTCGGAGCGTGGGACGATGAAGTTAAGTATTGAACGTGCAAGCCTTTTTAAGGGCGTGGCGCAAGCGCAATCCGTGGTCGAACGCCGCAACACGATCCCGATCCTCGCCAATGTGCTGATCGAGGCTGAAGGCGACACCGTTCAGTTCCGCGCGACCGATCTCGATATCGAAGTGGTCGACCGCGCCGCTGCACAGGTGGAGCGGGCAGGGGCCACCACCGTCTCCGCCGTGACGCTCAATGAAATCGTCCGCAAGCTGCCCGATGGCGCGCTTGTCACGCTGACCGAAGATGGCGCCTCTGGCCGTCTGACTATTGAGGCGGGTCGCTCCAATTTCTCCCTCGCAACGCTGCCAAAGGAAGACTTCCCCGTGATGGCATCATCGGAGTACGCGGCGAACTTCTCTGCCCCCGCACCGGTGCTGCGCCGCTTGTTCGATAAGTCCAAGTTTGCGATTTCGACGGAAGAGACACGCTATTATCTCAATGGAGTCTATATGCACGTCGCGGACAGTGATGGCGGCAAAGTTCTGCGCTGTGTGGCAACAGACGGCCACCGCTTGGCCCGCATTGATGCGGACCTGCCAGATGGCGCTGCGGATATGGCAGGCGTCATCGTGCCGCGCAAAACTGTCGGTGAACTGCGCAAGCTGCTCGATGATGACGAAATGCAGATTGCTGTATCGGTGAGCGAGACTAAGGTGCGCTTTGCCACGCCGGATATCACGCTGACATCAAAAGTCATCGATGGTACGTTCCCGGATTACACCCGCGTGATCCCACAGGGAAACACCCGCAAGCTTGAGGTCGACGCGTCCGAATTCGCCAAAGCTGTGGACCGTGTGGCGACCGTTTCCTCCGAGCGCTCCCGCGCCGTGAAGCTGGCGTTGGAAGAAGACAAGCTCGTCCTGTCTGTCAACGCACCGGACAGCGGCGCGGCTGAGGAAGAATTGGCCGTTGCTTACGGTGATGAGCGGCTCGATATTGGCTTTAACGCCAAATACTTGCTCGAAATTGCCAGTCAGGTGGATCGTGAGAATGCGGTCTTCCTTTTTAACTCATCCGGCGACCCGACATTGATGCGCGAAGGCAACGACACGAGCGCGGTATACGTGGTCATGCCGATGCGGGTCTGATCCCTTTCTTGCGACCGGCAGAGCCTCCGGCGGGGATATTTTTGGCAAGAGGAAGGTAGTGGAGAGCGCTTTTGAACGGACTTGCGCTGACCTCTTTGACGTTGTCTCATTTTCGCTCGCACAAGCGTGTTGCGTTGACCTGCGACGCGCGTCCAGTCGCGATTTATGGGGCCAATGGCGCGGGCAAAACCAATTTGCTGGAGGCGGTGTCTTTGTTGTCACCTGGGCGCGGGCTGCGCCGCGCGGGGCCGGATGATCTGACCCGCAGGCCGGAGGCGCTGGGCTGGAAGGTCAAAGGTGTGTTGCATTCGCTGCATCAGATGCATGAATTGGAAACGGGGGCCGAGGCGGGGCAATCGCGGCAGGTGCGCATTGATGACAAATCTGCTGCTCAGATCGCCTTGGGCCGAGTTGGGCGGATGGTTTGGCTGGTCCCGTCGATGGACCGTCTGTGGATCGAAGGGACCGACGGGCGGCGGCGGTTTCTCGACCGCGCCACGCTCAGTTTTCTGCCACATCATGCGGAGGCCGCGCTGACCTATGAAAAGGCGATGCGGGAGCGGAACCGTCTCTTGAAAGACATGGTGCGCGATGCTCATTGGTATGTCGCGCTAGAAAAACAGATTGCGGAGGCAGGGGCGGAGATCACCCGCAACCGTCAATACGCCATTGCACAGCTGATGGCGGGCCAAGCGATGGCAGAGACCGCCTTTCCCCGTGCGGAACTGCGCCTAACCAATGCCAATCCGATTGAGGGAGAGGGTGATGCGGAAATACTACGAGAGGCACTGCAAGACAGCCGCCCGCGCGACCTTGCTGCCGGACGCACGTTAGTTGGCCCGCACCGCGCCGATATGGCGGCGGTGTTCACCGGCAAAGGGATGCCGGCCAAGGATTGCTCAACGGGGGAACAGAAGGCGCTCTTGATCAGTGTCATCCTCGCCAATGCCCGCGCGGTTGGGCGCGACTTTGGCGCGCCGCCGATCATCTTGTTGGATGAGGTTGCGGCCCATCTCGACGCAGGTCGCCGCGCCGCGCTTTATGATGAGATTTGCGCGCTGGGTGCACAGGCGTGGATGACAGGCACGGGGCCAGAGCTATTTGAAGAGCTGGGCGACCGCGCGCAATACATCGAAGTGAGCGAAGTGGACGGAGCCTCCGTCGCAGAACAAAGGACATCCCCATGACCTCACAACGTGTGACCCTCATCACCCTGGGCGCGGCCGATCTGGACCGTTCGACCGCGTTCTACCGCGCGCTCGGGTGGGAGCCAAAAAGAGCACCTCTCTAAAGCGCTGTTCTATCAGATCAATGGCATGGCCCTGGGCCTTTTCGGGCTGGAGCACCTTGCTAAGGATCAAGGCCGCCCCGGAACGCCGCTGGGGATTGACGGATCAACCTTTGGCCAAAACTTCCCGACAGAGGCGGAGGTCGATGAAGCGTTCGAGGCAGCGCTAGCGGCGGGGGCCAGCACTCTAACGGCCGGAGAAGGTGTTTTGGGGCGGATAGTCCGGCTATTACGCCGATCCTGACGGGCATGTGTGGGAAGTGGCCATAAACCCTTTCTGGCCGCTGAATGATGATGGAAGCCTGACCTTGCCGAATCCGGAGTAACACAAGCGGCCTGTTGCTTTCTGACGGGTTTGATACGCTGGCCCCATTCTTTCGCATCTTGACTCAAAAAGGCTTTCCTCCATGTCCATCACACTCACACAGCTTGGCCTCTATTCCGGCGCCCTGCTCTTGTTGTTCATCACACCTGGGCCGGTTTGGGTTGCGGTGATTGCTCGCGCGGTGTCTGGTGGGGCAAAATCCGTGGTCCCTTTGGCCTTGGGCGTTGCTGTTGGGGACATCCTGTGGCCCTTGGTTGCCGTTTTTGGCGTCACCGCAATTGTTGCCATCTGGGCGGATTTCCTGATCGTTTTGCGCTATGCGGGTGCCTTGGTCCTGATCTTCATGGGGCTCGCCCTCATCCGTCATGCTGACAAGGATCTCTCCAAAGCCTCTGGCCTCTCCAAACGCGGGGCGTGGGCGAGTTTTGTGGCCGGATTGCTGGCCGTAACCGCCAATCCGAAGGCGAGCCTGTTTTACTTGGCGCTCCTGCCTACCTTCTTTGATTCCACAGTCATCACCGTGCTTGACATCGTGGCGATCTGCGTTGCGAGCTTTCTTGTTCCGCTCCTCGGCAACCTGACCTTGGCGCTTTTTGTGGGTCAGATACGGCAGTTCTTGAAAAGCCCGAAAGCGATTCGGCGGACCAATCTGACGGCGGGTACTGGGCTGATTGGCGTTGGTGGGGTGATCGCTGCATCCTGACGCAAAATATTGTGCCGTCAGCGTGACAATCCCCTGCGGATTCGCTATATTTTGCGGAAGATAACGCAGGAAAATCCGCATGTCAGACGAGCAGCAGTCGCCCGAAGAATACGGCGCCAATTCCATCAAGGTTTTGAAGGGGTTAGAGGCTGTGCGCAAACGACCTGGGATGTATATCGGGGACACGGATGACGGCTCTGGCTTGCACCATATGGTCTATGAGGTTGTCGACAACGGCATTGATGAGGCGTTGGCCGGTCATGCGGACTATGTGAACGTCAACATCCACGCGGATTGTTCGATTTCCGTGCGCGACAATGGGCGCGGTATTCCGGTTGATATGCACCCCGAAGAAGGGGTCAGCGCGGCGGAGGTCATCATGACCCAGCTGCATGCGGGCGGGAAGTTTGACAGCAATTCCTACAAGGTCTCCGGTGGTTTGCACGGCGTGGGCGTCTCCGTTGTGAACGCGCTATCGGTCTGGCTGGAACTGAAGGTCTGGCGTAATGGTAAAATACACTCCGCCCGCTTTGAGCACGGCGACACGACAAAGCATCTAGAGGTGATCGGCGACGCCGGAGATGAGACGGGGACAGAGGTGCGTTTTTTGGGCTCCACCGACACCTTCTCCAACCTCGATTATTCGTTTGAGACATTGGAAAAGCGTCTGCGCGAATTGGCGTTCCTGAACTCTGGCGTGCGGATCATTCTAGAGGATGAACGCCCCGCTGAACCGCTTCGGTCGGAGCTGTATTACGAGGGTGGCGTGAACGAGTTCGTCAAATACCTCGACCGCTCCAAAACCCCGCTGATGGAGGCGCCGATTTACGTCAAAGGCGAACGTGATGAGATTGGCGTCGAAGTCGCAATGTGGTGGAACGACAGCTACAACGAAATGGTGCTGCCTTTCACCAACAACATCCCGCAGCGCGACGGCGGCACCCACATGGCGGGCTTTCGTGGGGCGTTGACGCGGGCCATTTCGAAATACGCGGCGGAGAGTGGGATCGCCAAGAAAGAGAAGGTCGCGATCACGGGCGATGACGCGCGTGAGGGTCTGACCTGCGTGTTGTCGGTAAAGGTTCCAGACCCGAAATTCAGTTCCCAAACCAAAGACAAGCTGGTCAGTTCCGAGGTCCGCCCAGCGGTCGAAAACCTGATGGGAGAAAAGCTCAACGAATGGTTTGAGGAAAACCCAGCCGTTGCCAAATCGATCATCAGCAAAATCGTTGAGGCCGCCGCTGCGCGTGAAGCTGCGCGCAAAGCCCGCGAAATTCGCCGGAAGTCGGCGATGGATGTTAACTACAACGCCTCCAAGCTGAAAGACTGCTCCGAAAAAGACCCCGCCAAGACCGAAGTGTTCTTGGTAGAGGGGGACTCTGCTGGCGGCTCCGCCCAGACTGGCCGCGATCGCCGCACACAAGCGGTTCTGCCGCTCCGTGGTAAAATCCTCAACGTTGAACGCGCCCGTTTTGACCGGATGCTGTCGAGCCAAGAGATTGGTAACCTTGTCATGGCGCTGGGCACGGGCATTGGCCGCGATGAGTTCAATATTGAGAAGCTGCGCTACCATAAGATCGTCATCATGACAGATGCGGACGTCGACGGTGCGCACATCCGCACGCTGCTGCTGACCTTCTTCTTCCGCCAGATGCCGGAGCTAATCGAAGGCGGCTACCTCTACATCGCGCAGCCACCGCTCTACAAAGTGTCGCGTGGCAAGTCGGAGGTCTATCTGAAAGACCAAGCCGCGCTTGATGATTACCTGATTGAACAGGGCATCGAAGGGGCGGTGCTGCGCCAAGGCAACGGGGAAGAGATTACCGGTAACGATCTGCGGCGCGTGGTGGATGAGGCGCGGCAATTGAAGCGCGTGCTAGAGGCCTTCCCAACCCATTACCCGCGCCACATCCTCGAACAGGCCGCGATTGCGGGGGCGTTCGTGCAGGGCGCAGTGGACGCCGACCTGCAAGGCGTGGCGGATAAGGTCGCCAAACGCCTCGATCTCATCGCGCTCGAATGGGAACGCGGTTGGCAGGGCCGGATCACGCAAGACAAAGGCATCCGCCTCGCCCGCATCCTGCGTGGCGTGGAAGAGGTGCGCACATTGGACGGCCCCATGCTCCGCTCTGGCGAAGCCCGCCGCTCCGGCAGCTTCACCAAATCCCTGCAAGAGGTTTACGAGCTCCCCGCCACTTTGGTCCGCAAAGACCGCTCCCAACTGATCCACGGGCCACTGGACCTGTTGAAAGCGATCCTTGAGGAAGGTGAAAAGGGCCTGACCTTGCAACGTTACAAAGGCTTGGGGGAGATGAACCCAGACCAGCTCTGGGAAACCACCCTAGACCCCGACGCGCGGACTCTGCTGCAAGTGAAAGTCGACGACGTGGCGGAGGCTGACGACCTCTTCACCAAGCTCATGGGCGACGTCGTAGAGCCCCGCCGTGAGTTCATCCAGACTAATGCGCTGAGTGTAGAGAATTTGGATTTTTAGGTCTGCCTAGAGACGTCCCTCGCGAGATAATCTGGCCAACTGATTGCTTTACGGGTCGCGCCCGTAAAGGTCATTTCGACAGTTTGAAGATCAGGTACAACAACAGCCCGCTCATAAGCGATGTGATGGTTAGGATCCAGAAGGCGGATTCGTTGTCCGTGCCGGGCATGCCGCCGACGTTTACACCGAAGAGCCCTGTGAGGAATCCCAGCGGCAGGAAGATCGCGGCGATCACTTACAGGATGTAGCTGTTGTGGCCAAGCGCATGGGTGCGTTCGGCGTCGATGTGGTCTTGCAATGCGGACAGCCTGTCGCGGACGGCGTCAAGCTCTTCAACAATCCGTCTGGTCCGGTTCTTGGTTTCGCGGAGGTTTGCAAGTTTGTGAGGCGTGAGGATCCAGTCTTCCAACGCAGCCAATGCTGCGATCGCCTACCTCTGCGGGTTGATGAAGCGCCGCATTCTGATGACTGCTTGATGAATGCTGTTCAGCTTACCGGCTTGTGGCCATCGCCGAAAAGGTCTTCCAAATCATCGGTTTGTTCCTCCAGCGCCAGTGACACCGTCTTGATACGCTCCGTGAGGCCATGCGCAATCGGTCGAATTCTCAATGTTAGGCTTTCCCGAAGAGAAATCCCAGATGTTTCAACGCACCGTCGAACAGCTTGCCTACAAGGTGCTCAACGCGCGCGTGAAGATGTCTCATGGCCTCGATGAAATCATTCCGGGAGAGGTTGTCATGACCGAAGGCGAGGCGACCGATGGCTTGCTGCGCCTCAAATCAGCGCTCCTTACTTTCCGCAAGTACGAAGCCGAGCTAAAGTCGCATTTTGCCTATGAGCTGCTCGACAAAGACGACTACGCAATCGCCCATGTCTTGCACATCAACAATCATTTGGAAGAGTTCAACCTCACCTAACTCCACCGCACCAGCCCGATAATCGCTGATCCCGCATAGAACGCCTGCAACAGCAGGAACGTCCAGCGTTTGTCGAGCCAGCCCCATGCGGCGAAGAGTAGGGCGGAGATGAGGAGCAGCGAGAACCCCAAAACCTCATTGCCGGTATTCGACGCGATCAGCAGCGCATAGGCCATAGCGGAGATGGAGCCTATGACCTCGAAAACGGTGGTCCAGTCTCGGTTCGTCATGTTTTGACCGAGCGGGCTTTGATCATCTCAACGCCACTCTCGCCCAAAGGCACCACGGCGAACGGCCCGCCGTGGCACATATCCTCTGGATCTTGGTTGTCCTGTGGTGGTGCGTTGGCGAGGATTTCCTCCGCAAACTCCTCGGCATTGTCCTTGGGGCGATACCCCAAGGCTGACGCACCGGAGTTGTCCAAACCCGCGCGGTCGTTGTTTGAGACGCCATAGACAATCGTGAAACCCGTGGTGGTGGCAGTCACGGATTTCTGCACCAGTTGCACCAAATCCCCATCCGACAGCCATGATCCCAAAGCACGAGAATTTCCAACTTTGCCAGAGGCCGAAGCAATCCGCATCGCCACCGTTTCCAACCCGCGTTTGTCCCAATAAAGGCTCGCCAAATCCTCGGCAAAGCATTTGGCCAATCCGTAGTAGGTGTCTGGACGATGCGCCGCATCCACGCCGATGAAGTCATGCTTCTTGTGCATCCCGACCGCATGGATCGACGACGCAAACACGATCCGCTTCGTCCCATGTTGATAGGCGCTTTCCCAAATGTTGTAGGCGCTTAATAGGTTGGAATGGAGGATCTGTTCCCAAGGCGCCTCATCCGCGATGGAGCCGAAGTGGACGATCATATCCGCCCCCCCCAGCAGCGCATGAACCGCTTCCCGATCCCCGATATCGCATTTGACGTAACTCTCGTTCGCCGCCAAATCGTCAATGCTGTCCGCCAAATCGGTGGAGACCAGCGCGTCGCACATCTTCGACAAAGGCTTCCGGCAAATGTTGCCTAAGCGGCCGGCGGCTCCGGTCAAAACGATCTTCATGTCTGGTCCTTTCCCGTCAGATGACGGCCTTTTCTATAAATTTGCGGCCGTCGCGAATGCGGTCATATCCGAAAGGCGTCAGGTCAAGCGATTGGTAAGCGCCCGTCGCGATCCACTCCGCGACACCGCGCCCGATGGCAGGGGATTGTTGGAAGCCGTGGCCGGAAAAGCCGTTAGCGAAGATGAAGTTCTCCACCTCATCATGCGGTCCGACAATCGCGTTCTGATCGAGCGTGTTGAAGGCATAATGCCCCGCCCATGAATTGATAAGCTTGATCCGCTCAAACGCAGGGACGCGGTGGGCGAGGGTGGGCCAGACCTTTTCCTCCCAGATTGAATGATCCTGCACGAAGTCATCATAATCGACGGCGTGATCCTCATCTGGCGGGCAACCCGCCAGATAGTAGGTACCATCGGTCCGCATATGCACGCCAGAGGGATCAATCGTCAGCGGCAGATCACGGTCGAGTGGGTCTTCCGCCTGAAAGATGAAGGTATAGCGCTTGCGCGGCTCCACCGGAATATCGATCCCTGCCATCCGGCTGGTGAGCACGGCGCGCGGGCCGGAGCAGTTCACGACCGTGCCACAGGATACAACCTCGCCCGAGGCGAGCGTTACGCTTTCGACGCGGTGCCCGTCACGCGTCATCGCGACGACTTCATTGTGGATGTATTCCACCCCACGCTCGCGCGCCGACCGCTTCCACCAGTCAAACAGCGTGTTGCCGTCGAAATACCCCTCATCAATCGGGTTGTGGTTGGCCGCCACGATGTCATTGAGGTTGTAGAACGGGTACTCCGTTGCGATTTGGTCCACCGACATGTGCCGTGTACCCGCGCCATTGGCGGCTTGGATCGCTTGCGCCTCTTTCAATGTCTCCGCAAAACCCGCATCGCCCGCCATATACATGTAACCATAGCTTTGCAGCACCACGTCCGGCACCCGCTCATCCCCGCCCATGTAGGCGCGGAAATTCTTGACGAAATCCGCTGCAAATTGGGAGATTTTGATGTTAATCGCCGCGCTGAACTGCTGCCGTATACAACTGTTGGTGTGGGAGGTTGAGGTGAACTCATAGGTCGGGTCGCGCTCCAAAACCAGAACTCTTCCATCAAACCCCGCCTGTTCGGTCAGCCACCACGCGATGGAGGAGCCATACATCGCCCCGCCGACGATCACGACGTCATAAGATGACTGTGCTGGCGCCTGCATATGCGACCCTCCCAAAACGCGAAGCGAATTGGAAGATGGGATCACCGATCAAGCGATCTGTAAAGCAAATTCTAGACCAGTGTGACGCCCACATCTGTCATACCCGCACGCGCAGCAGAAAAGGAGCCATCAAAGTCGATCGCGCGGCACAATTCCTCGCGCACCGTCACCTTGAAACCCAGCTTTGCCGCGTCAACGGCGGAGTAGTTGACGCAGAAATCAAACGCCAAGCCAACCATCGTCAATTCGTCGATCCCGCGTGTGCGCAGATACCCCTCCAACCCCGTGGGGGTGGTGTGGTCATTCTCAAAGAAGGCCGAATAGCTGTCGATGGTGGTGTTGAAGCCTTTGCGAATGATGAGATCACCATCGGTGCGCAGATCTTTATGAAAGGCCGCACCGTCTGACCCTTGGATGCAGTGATCGGGCCAAAGCACTTGCGGGCCATAGGGCATCTGGATCACGCTCATCGGGTCTTGGCCGTCATGCGAGCTCGCGAAAGACAAATGCCCCGCCGGATGCCAGTCTTGCGTCAAAATCACCGCGTCGAAATCCGCCATCAGCGCGCTGATCCCGCCGACAATCTCATCCCCGCCCGCGACGGCGAGCGCCCCACCGGGGCAAAAGTCGTTTTGCACATCAATCACGATCAGGGCTTTGGTCATGGCGGCTCTCCTTGCTTTGGCGTCTTGCCTACCATCCCGCTAGGGGGCGTCAAGTTCGGCGATGTCTTCCAATTTCCACTTGGCCGAGGGTCGTCTATGCCCTAAGTCGGGCGTCTTTTTCAAGGGATTGATGAAATGAATCACACGTTGGTCATTGATTTTGGTACGTCCAACACCGCCGCGGCTGTGATGGCGAGCGACCGACCATTCTAGATCCCGGTGGAGGATGGCAAGACGACGCTGCCCGCCTCTGTCTTCTTTGATACGCACCACGCGAATGCCGTTTACGGCTCCGCCGCCAACGCTGCCTTGATTGATGGGCGGGAAGGGCGGTTTATGCGCGCCCTAAAATCTGTCTTTGGGATACCGCTGATGCACAAACGGCCGATGATCTCCTACTAGCGGGTCACGCTAATTGAGGTTGTTGCGCACTTCCTCACCACCGTCAAAAATCGGGCGGAGGCGCCGACTGGCCTTACCTTTGACAGCATTCTTTCCGGTCGGCCGGTGCATTTTCACCCCGATCCAGATCGGAACGCGCGGGCGGAGGATGATCTGAGATCGGCCTATGAGACCGCAGGGTTCACTGAGATCAATTTTATGTTCGAGCCGGACGCCGCAGCCCAAACAAGCACCGCGCCCTTGAATGGCAAATTCGGTCTCGTCGTCGACATTGGCGGCGGCACGTCAGACTTCACCCTCTTCGAACGGGTCGGTTCAAAGACGAATGTCATCGCGTCCCACTGGGTTCGTGTCGGGGGCACCAACTTTGACCGCTCCTTGAACCTTGCGACCGTGATGCCACTCCTCGGCTATCACGGGGAGTTGCGCAATGAGCTCGGCTCCGGCACTAACATCGCGCCCAATGTCTTGTTCCAAGAACTTGCCACGTGGGAAAAAAATTCCATTCCTCTATACGCCTGAGACTACGCGGCTCACCAAACGCTACGCCAAGCTCGCCCTCGACAAGCCACCGTTTGAACGCTGGCTCAGGTGATCGAGATGGAGATGGGGCATGACATCTCCTTCGCTGTGGAAGCCGGAAAGATTGCGCGCAACGCGCGGGAGGATGCCGCAATTGATCTGTCCTATATTGAAACGGGCCTTTCTGTCCCGCTGGCCGGCGATATCATGCAAACAACCCTCGCCCCGCTGACCGACCAAATTGCAGAGGCCGCGCAGGACACGTTGGACATGGCGGGTGTCACTGCCGATCAGATCGGCATGGTAGTCTATGTCGGTGGCTCCAGCCTAATGGGATCCGTCACCACCGTGATTACTGATGTCTTTCCCACCGTCGCGCAAGAGCGCACCGCGGCCTTCACCGCTGTCGCCGATGGTTTGGCGATGGCCGCCGCCCGCGCCTAGCCCCCTTGCCGAACCCACAACTGAGGCGTATCTGAGCGCCATGTACACCGTTGCCGCCCTCTACCACTTCACGCGCTTTGACGACCCTGCCGCGATCAAGGATCCGCTGCTGGCCGCCTGTCGGGAGCATCGCATCTCCGGCACGTTGCTGCTGGCGAAAGAGGGTATCAATGGCACCATCGCAGGCACCGCCACAGGCATCGCCGCGATCCTGAACGTCATCCGCGCCCTGCCGGGCTGTGCGACGCTAGAGCACAAGGAAAGCCATGCCACTATTGCCCCTTTCAATCGCATGAAAGTGCGCTTGAAGAAAGAGATCGTAACAATGGGCCAGCCTGACGTCGATCCGGTTGAGAAGGTCGGCAAATACGTGGCCCCCGCCGACTGGAACGACCTGATCAGCGCCCCCGACGTCGCCGTCATTGACACGCGTAACGATTATGAGGTGGCCATCGGCACCTTTGACGGGGCGATTGACCCTGAAACCAAATCCTTCGGCGAATTTCCCGCGTGGTGGGAAGAGAACAAAGACCGCTTCCATAACAAACGGATCGCCATGTTCTGCACCGGCGGCATCCGTTGTGAGAAATCTACGAACTACCTGCTGGGGCAGGGCGTGGATGAGGTATACCACCTCAAAGGCGGCATCCTGAAATACCTCGAAGAGGTTCCGCAGGATGGAAGCAAATGGGACGGCGAATGTTTCGTCTTTGATGCCCGCGTCAGCGTCGGCCACGGGCTTGAGGAAGGCCCCCACATCCTTTGCCACGCCTGCCGCCAACCGATCCTGCCCGAAGACAAAAACCGTCCTGAATACGAGGACGGCGTGTCCTGCCACCAATGCATCAACGACACGACCGAAGAGGCCAAAAACCGCTTCCGCGAACGTCAAAAGCAAATCCGCCTGTCCGCAGAACGGGGCGAAAAACACATGGGTGAGTTCTAGGGCATACTTAAGCGCCTCGCACCTCAAGGACTGGCGCTGCTGATCGGGCTCATCTCTGCCACCCTCGCGTTTCTTATCAACATGCCGCTGCCATGGATGCTGGGATCAATGGTCGGGGTGACGATCGTGGCCATGTCGCGCGTGCCTTTCAAGGCCCCAGATCGCTTGCGCCCCATTGTGGTGCCCGTGGTGGGCGTCATGCTCGGCTCTACGGTGAACGCCGACATTTTCCAAAAGCTGGGGCCTTGGGCGCTGACCCTCCTGATCCTTCCGTTTGTGCTGATATGTTCGGCGACCATCAGCTACGTCATTTATCGCCGTATTGGGCACTATGATCGCACCACCGCGTTTTGCAGCGCGATGCCAGGTGGCTTGAATCAGATGCTGCTCGAGTCCTCCTTGTGATCTTTATGGTGGTCATCGTCTTCGGCGTCTTTGTGGGCGTGCGGAGCGACAGCGGTGCCGCGTCATGGATCCCGCTTGCCGCGCCAAGCGCGCTGGATTATGCACTCCTCCTCGGTTGCGCGATCATCGGTGCCCCGCTAGCAAAACGGATAAATCTGCCCGCCGCACCCATGTTTGGCCCGATGATCCTCAGCGGTTTTGTCCACCTCATGGGATGGACCCATGTTGCGCCGCCAACCATCTTCATCATCGGTGCGCAGATCGTCGTCGGCACCGTTATCGGCTGCCGCTTTATCGGGGCCACCCTGCGCGATGTCGGCCAAGACCTCGGCCTCGCAGCACTGGGGACCGTTCTGGCCCTCACCGCCGCTGGCCTCATGGCTTTCATCGCGATCACCATGATCGACATGCCGCTCAGCCAAGCCTTCCTTGCCTTCGCAACCGGTGGCTTGACGGAGATGAGCCTAATGACCCTCGCCATCGGCCAAGACGTCGCTTTCGTCACCGTCGCCCATCTGATCCGCGTCACGATGGTCATCGCCATCGCGCCAACGGTCTTTGGGCTTTTGGTTCGGAAGCGAGGCTAGCGTGCCTATCACTGGAAGAGTAGTCTCAGTCCAGACCAACAACGGATATAGTGCCAAATGCTAAAGCGTTTCATTGCCTTCTTCCAAAATCCACCGGCCCATGAAAAGCCGTTGCCGGAATCGGACGCGCGGCATGCGCTGGGCGCATTGATGGTGCGTGCGGCGAAGGCGGATCATACTTACCTCTTTGAAGAGCTTCAGCAGATCGACAAAGTACTGGCCGAACGCAACGGGCTGAACCCCGTCGAGGCTGCGAAGATGCGGGTGGAATGCGAACGGCTGGAGGCCGCGATGCCTCCGACAGAAGAGCTTGCCATCATTCTACGCAATGCCGTGCCAGCCGAAGAGCGGGAGGCGATGGTCGCCGCCCTTGTGCGTGTCGTCTTTGCTGATGGAATCGAGCACGACGAAGAGGACGAACTGTTGCGCCAGATCGAATTGGTTCTGGGTGTCAGCGCCGCCGTGGCGAAACGGCTCCATGATGAGGCGGCGTCGAAATGCGGTTAGGTCTGCCGCCGCGCGAGCCACAGGGTCGACAGCCCTGCCAGCAGGACGATTAGCAAGCCGAGAAAGCTTTGCAGGTCCGGCCATTCCCCGAACACGAGCCAGCCTAGCACTGCCGCATGGATCAACTGACTGTAGATCAGTGGCGCGATCAGGCTGCCGTCTGCGATCCGGCTGGCCAGAACGATCAGCAGGTTGCCCGTGGCTGACCCCAAGGCGCTGAACATAATCAAGGCGGCGACGGGGGCGGATATCTCTGGCACACCGCCGATCCCGAACGGTGCCAAAAGGATCGCGCCGATGGTCAGTTGCGACAGCAACAGGAACCTCGGCCGATAGTCACCAGCCATCCATTTTGTCGCCACCAGATACCCGCCGTGGAGCAGCCCCGCGACCAGCGCGAAGCCCAAGCCTAGGGTCATCCCGAACCCAGGGCGTACGACGATCAAAACACCTGCGAAGCTCACCAGCACCAAAACCGCCCTTAGCCAACCAGTGCGTTCTTTCAACAACACCAGGGACAGCACAAACGCCACCACAGGGCTCACAAAGAACGCCCCGAAGACATTGGCAATCGGCTCCGTCCGCAGTGCGGTCAGGATGCAGCTGATCCCACCCACAATCAGTGCTGCGCGGAAGATAAGCCGCCATTCGGTAAACTGCCGCGCCTCCCGCAGGCTGACCCCAAAGAAGGGTGCAAACACCACCGCCGCCACCGCAAATCGCGACCATGCGATGAAAAGCGGGCTCACGCCCGTGCGGGTCAACAGCGTCCCCGCCGTGTCTGCCCCCACGATCAGGAACATCCCACCAACAACCATAGCTGCGAACTGCCACATCTTGCGTTCCACCGCATCACTTGCTCTAACACCCCCCAGCTACAGGGAATTACTGCAATGGTCGATATCGCCACCCGCGTCTGGAACCACAAATGGAAGATCGACCCGATCGTGCGTTCACTGATCGATACGGATTTCTATAAGTTGCTGATGTGCCAGTCGGTGTTCCGCAACCAACCCGACACGCAGGTCACATTCTCCCTCATCAACCGTACGAAATCCATCCGGCTGGCACAGCTCATTGACGAGGGCGAGTTGCGCGAACAGCTTGATCACGTCCGCTCCCTTTCCCTCTCGCGCGGGGAAAGCACATGGATGCGCGGCAACACGTTCTACGGCAAACGCCAGATGTTCCGCCCCGATTTCATGGACTGGTTCGAAAACTTGCGCCTGCCCGCCTACCACCTTGAAAAGCGCGACGGGCAATATGAGCTGACCTTCGAAGGGTCATGGCCCGAAGTCATGCTCTGGGAAATTCCTGCCCTCGCGATCTTGATGGAGCTGCGCGGCCGCGCCGTCGTCAACCAGATGGGCCGGTTTGAGATTCAAGTCCTTTATGCCCGCGCCATGACCCGCCTCTGGGAAAAGGTCGAGAAACTCCAAGGCAACCCCGACTTGCGCATCGCGGATTTCGGCACCCGTCGCCGCCATTCCTTCCTCTGGCAAGATTGGTGCGTGCAAGCGATGAGCGAAGGCCTGGGCAACAGCTTTGTCGGCACCTCCAACTGCCTCATCGCCAAAAACCGCGATCTTGAGGCGATCGGCACCAACGCTCATGAACTCCCCATGGTCTATTCCGCGCTAGCGGGCACCGACGATGCCCTGCGCCAAGCGCCCTATGACGTGCTCTCTGATTGGCATGCGGAGCATGATGGAAACCTGCGCATCATCCTGCCCGACACCTACGGGACCAAAGGCTTCCTCGACGCAGCCCCCGATTGGCTTGCCGGTTGGACAGGCATCCGCGTTGACTCTGGCGATCCGGCAGAGGGGGCGGAAACGGCGATCAACTGGTGGAAAGCCCGCGGCGAAGACCCGAAGGAGAAGCTGGTGATCTTTTCCGACGGCCTCGACGTCGACAAAATACTGGAGCTTCAGTCTCAATTCGCCGGCCGCTGCCGCGTGTCCTTTGGCTGGGGCACCATGCTGACCAACGACTTTAAAGGCCTGACCGCGGGCGACACCCTCGCCTCCTTCTCCTTGGTCTGCAAAGCTATCTCAGCCGACGGGAAACCCACGGTCAAACTGAGCGACAACCCAAGGAAAGCCATGGGCCCCGAGGCCGAGATCGAGCGCTATAAGCGCGTGTTCGGGGTAGGCGATCAGGCCGAGATTGAGGTGGTGGTTTAGGTCTCAGTTTCACTAGAATTGCCGGATACCGGTTCTGAGAATACGGAAGTTCTACTTATCTCATCCGCGGTAAGTGTTTGAGTGACTTCAATTCTGAAACGACCACGGTTTTGGCTATAGGAAAACTTGAACATACCATTTTCGAGACAAACCAGAAAAAACAAGAGTATCGCCGCTGCAGGTATATTGGTGGTTATAGCGCTCCAAAAAAGGCATATTGCTGGAACTTCCCGCAGTGTGTCGAACCACATTGAGCAAAAGAAACTTGCAATAAACAGTAGAGAGATTCGCCAGGCAAACTTTACCGATTTATGAAAGTGCCAAACTTTTTTGAACGCTTCGGCGTCAGCGGCTGTTCCTTGGTTGTGACCGGTCGCGGGCCGACGCGGGTGCAGCATGTGGGCTATGAAGATCTTATGGTCTCCCGCTCCGTCAGATATGCAGAACCCGTCGGCATCCTGAAGTCACACGCGCATACCCGCACGGCCGATGCGCCCGAAAGCGTCATGGTGAGCAGTGACGTCTTTAAGGATGTGATCCCGCAAGGCGATGTCATCGTCGGGTCGCGGGTTGAGCTGCGCCTCTCTCCGCCCAACGGCGTCAGACGCGGACCCGCACGGTGTCTTTCCATGTGGGCACCAGCGGGCGCCCCTTCGCCGAAAAGGACGCGCCGCGCACTCGTCTTTAAAGAAAAGACCGCTATTCAAGTTCAAGGGCTCTACGTTGTGTTCCTTGGACTTGATGATCTTGCCGCCGACTTTAGTCACCCTTCGAGACCACGTTCACTGAACTAGGTATAGCAAGCGCGGGGGTCAATCCTCGACCTTGCCACGCAACTTTTTCACATCACCACGGATCTTCTTTGCTTCCAACCGCCGACGAACGGAGCCGCGTGTAGGTCTCGTGGCGATGCGTTTTTTGGGGGTGATGAGTGCTTGGGTGATCATTTCTTTCAGCCGCTCCCGCGCAATCTCCCTGTTGCGGGCTTGGCTGCGGGTTTCTTGCACGAAAAGCACAATCGCCCCGTCCTGCGTCCACCGCCGTCCCGCGATCCGGCGCAGCCGTTTCTTGACCGCAGTTGTCAAAGCAGGCGACCGCTCCGCCTCGAACCGCAGTTCAACCGCCGTGCTGACCTTATTGACGTTCTGCCCGCCCGGACCGGAGGACCGCGCGAACTGCTCTGACAGTTCCCAATCAGCAATCTCAATCTGGTCGTTGATGCGCAGGCTCATCTTCCTCTTGCCAAAAATATCCTCGCTGAAGGTATTCTGGCGTATGCCAGACTGTACATACGCAGTGTTTACGCCCTGTGTACGCACGGTGTACACGTGAAATAAGGGTTTGAGGGTTTTCAGGCACCCAGTTAATTTCTGAGTGCGGCCGCAAATTTGCTTGGCAAAATCGCTTTCCCGCACCCTTTGAACCCTTTGGATTTAAACTGAAAAGGGCTGCCCAAGCGATCGGACAGCCCTTCCTGAGTTTTCGGAGGTGGGTCGGTTAGGTTTCCCACCTTATGGTGTTTTCAACCAAGGACTGCCTCAGTTGCAAACCTCATAAGTTGTCCCGACTGCCTTCTCCAATACGTCATGATGCACTGGATCACCTCCTTTCAAATGTTTCGCCTGAAAAGAAGGTTGGCATAGATTTTTTCTAAATCAAGAGGTTTATTACTACATCTCGCGGTTATGTGGCCGGTTGTGTAATTCGCCCAACAATGATGCGGAACGGGATCAGCGCGATCAAAGCGACAGCAATTTTCACGCCCCAGTCTGCGATAGCCAGCGTGACCCACAGCGGCGCTTCAGGCCCTGTGTTGAAGAACGGCACAGCATCCTGCGCCCACATCACCTGTTCCGTGGCTCCAGCGCTGAAACCATTGAAGAAGCTGGAGAAGGCGAGGCTGAAGAAAATGAAGGTATCCACAATAGAGCCAAAGAAAGTCGACACCAAAGGCGCGGTGAACCACTTCCCATCGCGCAGCCGATCAAAGATCGAAACATCCAAGAGCTGGGCCACAAGGAATGCAGTCGCGGAACCGATGGCCACGCGGATCGGCACAGCTGGACCAAATTCAAGCTGGATTTGGGAGCCAATGAGCGAGCAGATGATCCCAACGATGAGACCTGCAAACACGACCTTTCGCGCGGGCCCGACACCGTAGACGCGGTTCATCAAATCGGTGATGAGGAAGGTGAGCGGGTAGATGAACGCGCCCCATGTGAGCAGACCATCAAGGATCAGGAATTGCACAAGAATGTTGGAGGCGACCACGATGGCGGCCATGGCGATTACGCCGGGAAGGATACGTGTCATTTGAGTTTTCCGTTTTGACAAGGGTGCGGCACTTGATCTGCGCACCATGCGCGGACGAGGGCATGTACCGCCGCTGGCCTAGTCAGTCAAACGATATTCAACGATTTCGGTTTGCTGGAACCATTTGAAGTTGTCGTCAGCGATCATGATGAAACGGATAGCACCTTCGTCGTCTTCCCAGACGGCGATGCCTTCAAGATTGTCATGCGTTGCAGTGGCCGTTTCTAATAGGGTTTCTTCCTCACCCGTGTTGAGGTCGAACCGACGCACGCGGGTTCTAAAGCCAATGCCCGTAAAATCTCGTTCCAACAAATAGAGCTGATCATTGGGCCCAAAGTCTGCTCCAACGGGGAGGAATTTGCCGCGGCGCGGAATCTCGGTCGCCTTGGTCCACATGACGCCCTCAAGTCGGTAGACAGGAAACGGTCGGGTCAAGCGGCCTGAGCGTTCCGGCAATGTATAGATCGCGCCCGTGCTGTCGATGGCGAGAGCTTCCATTCCGGAGTTCTTTTGAAAGGTGGAAAACTCCGGATGATTTGGTGGGCGGGTCGCACGGATTAGGTCGCGCGCGTAGATGCTGACTTTTGGATGCTCACCTTCAAAAGAGACGTACACACGGCCGGTCGGTCCGATGGCAAGGCCTTCGCTATCATTCCCACCGTTCTGAAGTGGATTTGTCCAGATGTCTGTAAGTGGGATAAATGGCCCGCTGTCAACGCCAACGATTACGTCGCCATCGCGAAGGAGCGTGCCACGAACGATGAAACCTTTGTCATTTATTGCGGTGAAAGTGATACCGTCCCGTGCCACCTCAAGGCCCGATATGCCGCCAAAGTTTGGGTCATCATTGAACCAGACATGCCGCGTGACCAATTTCACGTCAGCGAGTATCGGCGCTCCTCCAAAGAGGGCGAGGAAAATTGAGATGAGACGCAGCATCAGTTGGACGACAGCACTCCGCTGCATTGGCTTGGGAGTTGCGCCATCGTGATCGGTCCGCGTGGCAGGCGTGGGTTTGGATTGGGTGGTGGCGGGTTCAGAATGCGGTCGACCCAGCCCTGCGCATCGTCGCATCCATCGCCGGGTGGCGGTGGTGCTTGATTGGTGCAATTTGCGTCACCTTCTGGACAGTTCAGCCGGACATGAAAATGGTAGTGATGCCCCCACCAAGGCCGGATTTTATTGAGCCATGATCGGTCGCCGGTGGCAGAATTGCACATAGCAACTTTGGCTCCAGGAAATATAAAGATACGGGCCACACGCGGATCGGAGGCGGCGGCTTTCAAGATGACTTCGTGCTGCGGCGTCCAATTGCTGTTGGTGTAGGCCCCCTGAGCGCGGCGCATCGAAATGGACGAGATGTTCTCGCGTTCTTCCCGCGTCAAGTTCAACCGATCGGGTGGCAGCATCCAGATATCTGCGTCCAGACCGATTTGGTGGCTGGCATGGCCAGACAGCATCGGTCCGCCGCGTGGTTGGCTGAGATCGCCGACATAGAGCCCTTCCCACCCCGGTTGGGTGGCCGCAAAGCGGCTGAGGTCTTTGACGTAATCGACAAGCGCGGGCTGGCCCCAGTTTCGGTTCCGCGACAGCCGCATGGCTTGCCACGTGGGGCCGGTCTCAGCGAGCTCAACGCCGCCAGCCTGGCAGCCGCGGGCATAACCGCCGATGGCGTTTGCGCTTTGCTGGCTTCCGCTGGATGCCGCGCCAAACAGGGTTTTGGCGACACGGGTGTCGCCGTTGTTGGCGGATTGGGCGCGGACGGTTGTTGTGGTGTCCCCCTTGCACGCGGCAAGGGAGATCAAGATCAGGATAACTGCTGCGAAGCGACCCATTCGTCCCTGTCTCCATCCTTGTTGACCCATACTAACAGGATGAGACCCAAGAGGAACAGGAAGATCAGCGGAAGATAGCCCAATTGCACGTTTCCGGTTGCCGCAGTAAAGACACTGATCAACAGTGGCGCAAGGAACGCGGTCGCTTTGCCGGACAATGCAAACAGGCCGAAGGTTTCGGTTGGGCGGTCAGGATGGCCGTGGCGCACCATGAGAGAGCGGGACGCTGCATAAAGTGCACCACCTGCGCCGCCGATAACGCAGCCCAGCGTGAAGAAGATGATATCCGGAAGGGCGGACCCTTCGGCCATAGGCACGCCGAACAGCGCGTCACGCGATAGGCTGACGGTAAAGATACAAACGACAATCAGAAGCAGGATGCAGAAGATGATGACCGGCTTCGGGCCAAAGCGACTGTCAAAGCGGCCACCTAAAAAAGTGAAAACCGCGGCGGAGATGATGGAGGCGATGGCAAATGGGCCAAGCTCCGCCACCGTCCAGCCAAGAACCAATGTCGCGTAGACACCGCCGAAGGCATAGAGCGCGTTGAGCGCGTCACGATAAAACATGCCGCCGAGGAGGAACGTTGCCGTGCTCTTGCGTTTGCCAACCCGTTTCAACGTGGTCACGAGGTCGGAGACGACCTTGGACATCTTGGGCACTTGGCCTGTGTCCTCGGGGTTGTCTTTCACCCACATGAAAAATGGGATGATGAAGAGGGCGTACCAGATCGCGATGAACGGCCCGACAAAACGTGTGCCCTCCCGCTGGTCCGCATCAAGGCCAAAGATGGGTTCAAGGCCAGCGATGGTGCGGCCGGAGTCGCCCATCTCTGCAAAGAAAACCAACATGATGATGACGCTTATCAGGCCACCCCAATACCCAAACGCGGCACCTGAGCCCGACACTTTACCAACCTCCTCGTCCGTGCCCATGGAGGGTAGGTACGCATTGATGAAGTTCAACGCGGATTCAGCGGCGATGAAGCCTATGTAGAAGATCAAAAGGAAGAGATAGAGCGATGACGTGTCTGGCGTCATGAACCATAACGCGGCCGCTGCCACGATGTAGATTACAGAGAAGAGCGCGATCCAAGGTTGCTTCCGGCCCGTGTTGTCGGCAAAGGCACCGAGGAAAGGCGCGGTGAATGCGATCACGAGGCCCGCAACCGTCTGACCCATTGCCCAAACACTTTGAGATTGCGCACGTGCGGTTTCACCGTCAGCACCTTGTGACAGGAAGTAGTCCGTTGCGACAATCGCAAAGTAGGGGCCAAAGATAAATGTAAGCCCGAGCGTGTAATATGGCTGGCTGGCCCAATCGAAAGCCATCCATCCCCAAATGCGTCTCTTATGTGTTGGTCTCATAACTGCCCCTCATCCCTCGCGGCAGTAGACAATGACATTTCACATCGCGCAAGCGTTTCTGGGGTTACGCAGGGTTGGGGCCGACCTCTGGGGGCCAGATGCGTGTATCTTCGGCATCAATCCAGTTTTGGGCCCAGTCGGGCAGGACGGGTCGTTCGTCTGTGGGGCCCGCGGCCGTGAAAACACGGTCTGGAGCGACGATTCCGTTTTTGTCGGTGACGGCGGAGCGGTAGAGCGCTTGCGCCGCGCATTTGTCATCAACCCAGATCGTCTGGTCGAGGTAGAAGAACCGCTCATCCCAGCCGATGCAGCGGCTTTTGACGATAAACTTTTCGAAGGGCCGGATGCGGCGGCGATACCGGACGGAGGCGCCCGCCATCGTGAGACCCCACTTGTTCTCTTTCAATGTGCGGAGAAGGTAGACCCGTTTGGCGAGAACTGTACGCCCCAGATCAAGGATCGTCAGGATGCGCCCGTTGTTCATCTCGATAAACATATCAATGTCTTGCGGCCAGCATCGGTGATGTGACACATGCACGCCCAAGACAGGAAGTTCTGGGGCGTTGCGATGGACGAAGAATTCCTTGGCAAGACGGATGATCGGGTACATTTCAGTCTCCTTTCGACCGAACCTATGTTGGTTGACGTTAACGTCAATGTGTGACCTCGCGGCAGGGACTTGTTCTGACGGGTTTAAATCCCTAAGTCCCTCTGCAACGAACGGAGACTGTGATGACGTCGATCTTTCAAATCCTTATGCTGCTGCTCGATGTGGCGAGCTTCTTCATTTTTGCGCATTTCATCATGAGCTGGCTCATTCAGTTTGAGGTGTTGAATGTCCGTCAGCCGCTTGTTGGCCAAATTTGGTATGGCCTGCAGCGTATCCTTGAGCCGATCTATCGTCCGATCCGAAACATCCTTCCCAACATGGGTGGAATCGATCTGACGCCGTTGGTGGCCCTGATCGGGATTGAGATCATTCGCACCGTCTTGAAGAACAACGAGGCGTTCTTCTTCTAAACCTTCGTTACCTTTCGGAAACAGAACCGACTGAGGCGTGGCGCAAAAGCGGTTGTCGGCGTCGCGCTTGGGCTGATTGGGTGTGCCATTTATGCTTAGACTTTAGCGAAAATAGGCAGAGGTTGGTCAGATGTCCGATAAAATCACCTTCACGCTGGATGGTAAAAAAGTTACCGCCGAACCCGGTCAGTCGATCTGGGAGGTGGCCAATGGGCGTGGTTTGGTCATTCCGCACCTCTGCCATAAGCCGACGCCGGGCTATAGGTCAGACGGCAACTGTCGCGCCTGTATGGTGGCGATTGAAGGGGAACGGACGCTGGCGGCTAGCTGTATCCGTGAGCCATCCGAAGGGATGGTTGTGACCACCAACCAGCCGCGCGAAGTGCAGGCTCGCAAGATGGTGATGGAATTGCTCGTTGCCGACCAGCCGGAGCAAGACGCCGCCCATGATAAGTCATCTCATCTGTGGGATATGGCGGAGGCGCAGGATGTCTCCGACAGCCGCTTCCCAGCGTTGAAGCAAGAAACCATTCCGCTTTTGGACAACAGCCATGTTGCGATGAGCGTGAACTTGGATGCGTGTATTCAATGTGGCCTTTGCGTGCGTGCCTGTCGCGAGGTGCAGGTCAACGACGTGATCGGCATGTCCGGTCGCGGGCACAATGCCTATCCAACATTCGATTTTGATGACCCAATGGGCGCGTCGACCTGTGTGGCCTGTGGCGAGTGTGTGCAAGCCTGCCCGACGGGTGCCTTGATGCCGTCGAGCGTCATGAACGAAAATCAGGTTGGTGATTTGGACGACTACGACCGCGAAGTTGAAAGCGTCTGTGCCTTCTGCGGCGTCGGGTGCCAAATTTCTATCAAGGTCAAAGACGACAAGGTGAAATATGTCGAGGGGATCAATGGCCCCGCGAACGAGGGGCGTTTGTGCGTCAAAGGGCGGTTTGGTTATGACTATATCCATCACCCACATCGCCTGACAAAGCCCCTGATCCGTCGCGACGATGCGCCAGACAAGGGGCTGAATGTCGACCCAGACAACTGGCAGGAGTTCTTCCGCGAGGCGACTTGGGACGAGGCGCTTGATTTTGCGGCCAAAGGGCTGAAAGGCCGTGGGCGTGAGGTTGCTGGTTTCGGTTCTGCCAAGTGTACGAACGAGGAAGCTTATCTTTTCCAAAAGTTCATCCGCCAAGGCTTTGGTCACAACAACGTTGATCACTGCACGCGGCTTTGCCATGCATCATCTGTTGCGGCGCTGATTGAAAACGTAGGCTCCGGTGCTGTGACCGCGACCTTCAATGAGATCGAGAATGCGGATGTCGCCATCGTTATTGGCGCCAACCCGTTGGAGAACCATCCGGTCGCGGCGACCTATTTCAAGCAGTTCACCAAGCGTGGTGGCAAGCTCATCGTCATGGATCCGCGCTCCCAAGGCTTGAAGCGGTTTGCGGAGCACATGCTGCCGTTCAAGCCGGGGACGGACGTGTCGCTGTTGAACGCGATCATGCATGTGATCGTGGAGGAGAAGTTGTATGATCAGCAGTACATCGAAGCCTTCACTGAGAACTGGGACGCTGAAAAAGAGCACCTAAAGAAGTTCTCCCCCGAAAAGATGGAAGAGCTGTGCGGGATCGACGCGGCAACTATTCGTGCTGTGGCACGGGACTTTGCGACCGCAAAGGCCGGCATGATCTTTTGGGGCATGGGGGTGAGCCAACATGTCCACGGGACGGACAACTCACGCTGCCTGATTTCGCTGGCGTTAATGTGCGGCCATGTCGGGCGTCCCGGCACAGGTCTGCATCCGTTGCGCGGTCAGAACAATGTGCAGGGTGCATCGGATGCGGGGCTCATTCCGATGTTCTTGCCAGACTATCAGACTGTAACCGATGACGGTGTCCGTTCTGCTTTCACTGATGTGTGGCAGTCTGGCGATTTCAGCAATGAAAAGGGCCTGACCGTGACGGAGATCATGGACGCGGTTCATGAGGACAAGATCAAGGCGATGTATATCTTGGGCGAAAACCCAGCGATGTCTGACCCTGATGTGGAGCATGCGCGCGATGCGCTGGCTAAGCTGGACCACCTTGTGGTGCAGGACATCTTTATCACCGAAACCGCGAACTACGCTGATGTGATCCTCCCAGCCTCCGCCCTTTATGAAAAGAGTGGGACGGTGTCGAACACCAACCGCACCGTGCAGATGCTGCGCCAAGCCGTACCGCCGCCCGGTGAGGCGATGGAAGATTGGCGGATCGAGGTTGAGCTGGCCAAGCGCTGCGGGTTGCCGTGGACGTACACGCATCCAAGCGAAGTCTTTGCCGAAATGGCGATTAATATGCGCAGTCTCGACAACATCACGTGGGAGCGGTTGGAAAAGACAGCGGTGACATACCCCTCGCTGTCGCCAGAGGATCCTGGTCAAAGCGTTGTGTTTGGCGATGCCTTCCCACGCGCAGAAGGGCGGGCGAGGTTCACACCTGCCGAAGTGATCCCGCCGGATGATCTGCCGACGCCAGATTACCCTATGGTTCTGACCACGGGTCGTCAGTTAGAGCATTGGCACACTGGGTCCATGACGCGCCGCGCGTCTGTATTGGATGCGGTTGAGCCGGAGGCAAACTGTTCTTTGCATCCGTCAACGCTTCGCCGCTTGGACGTGGCACCGGGTGAGATGGTGACGCTGACCACCAAGCGCGGGTCGATCACAATCATGGCGCGGGAAGATCGGGCGGTGTCACCAGATATGGTTTTCTTGCCATTTGCCTTTGTTGAAGCGGCGGCAAACGTTCTGACGAATCCAGCGATTGACCCCTATGGGAAGATTCCAGAGTTTAAGTACTCGGCAGTCCGGGTTGAGAAGGCGACCGCCTCCGTCGCTGCGGAATGATTTCAATCAAAAGATTAGGAAGGCCCGGTCACTGACCGGGCCTTTTGTGTTATTTTCAGGCTTATTTGGCGGGCACCCAACGCTCTAGGCCGATACGGACGAAGCTTTGCGTGTCATCAGTCACTTCCCGCAGGCCAATGAAATAAGTGCCTGCATTCACGCGGGCGGCGACTTGCGCGTCGTAGCTGTCGCCGTGGTCATCGTTGAGCGCAACAAGACGGCCAAAGTCGTCGAAGATGGACACGAAGGGATCTCCCTGACCGACGACAGAGATGGCTTCGATCAATAGCAGACCGGACTCGGCCACATCTACCGAATACCACGTGGCAGTGTTGGATAACTGCGCATCGAGGCGGAGGCGTGTTGATAGTGCACCAAGGTCGGCGATCGGGACACTGCCGTCGAGCGGTGGCGCGGCTTCTGCGCTGTCGACCAATACCATGAGTGCGGCGACCGGATCGTATTCGCCGATCGACACTTCGATCGGGAGCGATGTGTCATTCAACGCGCTGACGGAGACACAGTAATTGCCCGCTGGCAGCCCTTCTGTGATATCGATTTGAGAGTTCAACCCATCGAAGTCATCGTTTTCGTCGATGTAGGAATCTTCTGCATCGTAGAGTGTGATGACGGGATCGGCATCCTCGTTATCCGCCTTAATAGTGAGTGGCATTGAAGAGGTGAGTGTGAAGCGGAGGTTTGGCGCGTCATCGACAGACGCCAGATTGGTGAGCCCGTCCGCGCCAACAACGCCGATATCGAGGGCATTGGCGCAGGACGTGAATTCGCCGCCTTGCGTTGATGTGGCTTCAATCCCTTCGGTCAGCGGTTCTTGATCATTGCGTCCTATGCGGACAAATGCGGTCATTGGCGCGCGGTCAAAGCTGGTGGTGGAGACGCAATAGGTGCCTGCATCAAGGTTCACCTCAGCCCGCGACGCGCCATTTCCGCCGGAGTCGTCATCCGACAGAACGAAATTACCCGCTTCATTGTAAATCTCGATGATCGGGTCGCCTGACCCGCGGCCTTGCGCTTCGATTCTCACATCGCCCCGAGCAGACAGGGTGAAGAGAGAGATATATTCGCTGCCCCCAAGGACCAGCGCCATCTGTTCGCGGTAGGTGTTGCTGGTGGAAATGTCGGATGCCCCTTCGGACCCACCGATCCAAATGCCGTCTGATCCGACGCCGCTGCACATGCCCTGAGCGACAGTCGGTGCTGCTAATGCGGAAAGTGCGAAAGCAAGTGTGGTGCTTTTGAAATAAGCGGTGCGCATGGGACTACCTTTCCTTATCTTCAGTCGGGATCAGTATAGGCGGAATAGCTTGCGCGTTTCTATAGCTGTGGCGGATTTCTTCTTCGATTGATCATGAGGGATCACGCAAATGAAAAGGGGCCGCAGTTGCGACCCCTTTCAGAATCTCTTTTCTTTGGTTTAGCCCTGACGGGCTTTGAACCGACGCTGCGTCTTGTTGATCACATAGACGCGGCCCTTACGGCGCACGACGCGGCAATCGCGATGACGCTGCTTG
>NZ_CBFIEO010000007.1:0-286 GCF_965661665.1 Cognatiyoonia sp.
ACCCTCTTTGCGCTCGCTGTTGGTATCCCATGCGCCTACGCGATGGCCTTCAACCCCAGCCGGGCGACCAAAGATGTCCTGATGTGGATGCTGTCGACGAAAATGCTTCCTGCGGCGGCTGTGCTTTATCCAATGACCTATCTGACCAAGAGCGTTGGCCTCTTCGACACGCACTTTATGGTGATCGTGGTCTTGATGCTGATCAACCTGCCCATCGTGATCTGGATGCTCTTCACCTACTTCAAAGAGATCCCAAAAGAGATCATCGAAGCGGGTCAAATGGACG
>NZ_CBFIEO010000007.1:296-99590 GCF_965661665.1 Cognatiyoonia sp.
GAAGCCTATTGGACGGTGCGGCTCACTACGACTGACGCGGCAACGCTCTCCAAACTCATCGAAGGCAACCGAGCGCCGGAGGGCCTGTTCTTTGGCCGCCTCTCAGCAGTGTCCGCTGCTGCCGTTGGCCCGATCATCGTGCTCGGCTGGTTCTGTCAAAAACAATTGGTCCAAGGTCTCACCTTTGGCGCTGTGAAATAGGAAGACGTAATGGGGCGTATTGTTCTTGAAAATGTGACCAAGTCGTTCGGGGATGTCGAAGTCATCCCGCCGCTCGACCTGACGATTGAAGATGGGGAGTTCACCGTGTTCGTTGGCCCGTCTGGGTGCGGTAAATCCACACTGCTGCGCTTGATCGCGGGACTGGAAGAAACGACCGGCGGACGTGTTATCATCGACGGGGAAGACGCAACACAGGTGTCGCCATCCAAGCGCGGTCTGGCGATGGTGTTCCAAACCTATGCGCTTTACCCGCACATGACAGTTCGCAAGAACATCGCCTTTCCCTTGCGCATGTCAAAGTTGCCACAGGCGGAGATCGACAGGCTGGTCAATCAAGCGGCCAGTATTTTGAACCTGAACGATTACCTCGACAAAAAGCCGGGGCAATTGTCGGGTGGCCAGCGTCAGCGTGTCGCCATTGGCCGCGCCATCGTCCGCGAGCCCACGGCGTTCTTGTTTGATGAACCGCTCTCCAACCTCGATGCGGCATTACGTGTTGGGATGCGACTGGAAATCTCTGAGCTGCATGAGCGGCTAAAGACAACGATGATTTACGTGACGCATGACCAAGTCGAAGCCATGACAATGGCCAATAAGATTGTCGTGCTGCGGGCGGGGAATATCGAGCAGGTCGGCTCCCCCTTGGAGCTGTATCACGAGCCACAAAACAAGTTCGTGGCGGGCTTCATTGGGTCGCCGACAATGAACATGATCGAAGGTGCGGAAGCTGCAAAGCACAACGCCCACACAATTGGTGTGCGGCCAGAACATATCGAAGTGTCGCCGACCACTGGCACTTGGTCGGGCACCGTGGGTGTTGCTGAACATCTCGGCTCAGATACGTTCTTTCATGTCCACAACACGGGCCTCGCCGACATCATCACGGTCCGCGCTCCCGGCGATGTGAGCTTCAGGCATGGCGACACGGTTCACATGACACCCCGCAGCGATGTCATCCACAAGTTCGACCAAGGTGGCTTGCGGATCTGATGGGACGTTTAGAGGGGAAATCAGCGTTGATTACGGGTGCCGCGCGCGGCATCGGCGCCGCAATTGCGGAGCGTTACGTGGCCGAAGGGGCGTGTGTGGCCGTAGCTGATATCAACCTTCCTCAAGCGCAAGAAACGGCTGCCCGTTTGGGGAGCGATGCCATCGCGATCGAGATGGACGTGGCCAATCAAGCCAGCATTGAGGCGGCGGTTGACGCCTGTGCCACGGCCTTTGGCCAGATTGATATTCTCATTAACAACGCGGCCATCTTCAGCGCCGCGCCCATCGTTGAGATCGAATGTTCTGACTTCGACCGCGTTTTCAACATCAACGTCGCTGGCACGCTCTTCACGCTGCAAGCGGTCGCCAAACAGATGATCACGCAAGGCAATGGTGGCAAAATCATCAACATGGCCTCCCAGGCTGGTCGGCGCGGTGAGCCGCTTGTCGCGGTTTACTGCGCCTCCAAGGCAGCCATTATCAGTCTCACGCAATCTGCTGGGCTGAACCTGATCGAACATGGCATCAACGTGAATGCCATCGCACCGGGTGTGGTCGACGGCGATCACTGGGACGGGGTTGATGCGTTTTTCGCCAAATACGAAAACAAAGCCCCTGGTCAGAAGAAAAAAGAAGTGGGGGAAAGCGTCCCCTTTGGTCGCATGGGGGTGGCCGAAGATCTCACCGGCATGGCGGTCTTCCTCGCCTCGGATGAGGCCGAATACATCGTCGCGCAATGCTACAACGTTGATGGCGGACAATGGATGAGCTGATGAAAGATGCTGATACAAATACAGCGCTCATCAAGCTCTGCGATGCAACCCTTGATGTGCTACCACAGGGCGTGACAGGACCAAGCTATGATCGGTCCAAGCTCACGGCTGGCATCGTGCATGTCGGTCTTGGTAATTTCCATCGTGCCCATCAAGCGTGGTACCTGCACCGATTGATGGAGCAGGGCCTTGCCCATGATTGGGCCATCATTGGCGCGGGTGTGCGGGCGGGGGACCGCGCCATGCGGGACAGGCTTCTGGCGCAAGATTGCCTGACGACGCTTGTTGAGCTCGATCCGTCGGGCACATCGGCAGAAGTGATCGGGTCGATGATTGATTTTCTGCCTGTTGAAGAGGATAACGCCGCGCTCATCGCCGCAATGTCAGACCCAGCCATCCGGATCGTGTCATTGACGGTGACTGAAGGGGGCTATTTCCTCGACCCCAATGGCGCCTTCGATCAAAACCACCCCGATATTCAACACGATGCTAAACACCCCAAAGCGCCGCGAACCGTCTTTGCTGCGATGGTGGCTGCGTTGAAACAGCGCCGTGACGCTGGCCACAAACCATTCACAGGCCAATGTTGCGATAACCTGCAAAACAACGGCGATGTTCTGCGCCAAACAGTCATCGGGATGGCATCACTCACGGAACCCGATCTGGCCGCTTGGATTGACGCGGAATGCGCGTTCCCAAACGCAATGGTCGATTGCATTGTGCCTGCAACCGGTGAAGAAGAATTGGCATTGGTCAAGAGCCTTGGCATTTCAGACGCTGCACCCGTTACCCATGAAAATTTTCGCCAATGGGTGATCGAAGACGCTTTCTGCAACGGCCGTCCGCTTTGGGAAGAGGTGGGCGCCACGCTCACGGATGATGTCCACCCTTACGAGTCCATGAAAATCCGCATCCTCAATGCAGGCCATCAGGTGCTGGCGAATGCGGGCGAACTGCTAGGCTTGGCAACTATCGCGGACTGCATGGCAGACGACGATGTCTTGGCGTATTTCAGGCAGGTGCAAAGGGACGAAATCCTTCCGCATATCGATCCGGTGCCGACGATGGGGTCGGCCGACTACCTCAAGCTGATCGAATACCGCTTTGCCAATCCCAAAATCAAAGACACGACGCGCCGTGTGGCGTTTGACGGATCATCGCGGCACCCTGGGTTTGTGCTGCCCATTTTGCAAGACGCCCTGCAAAGCGGTACCTCGACAGAGGGATTGGCGCTGGTGGAGGCGCTCTGGTGCCAGATGTGCACGGGGCAGCGTGACGATGGCACGATCATTGATCCAAACGATCCAATCTGGGCTGATCTCAACAAGGCTGCCCTCATTGCCCAGACGGACCCATTGGTCTGGCTGCAGCAGAGAAACATTTATGCGGGGCTTAGTGATAGCGAGACTTTCGCGTCCCAATTTGTCACCGCGATGGAAGCCTTGGCCGCGTCCGGAACGCGCGCGACCTTGCGAGCTTTCGTAGCGCGGGGCAGCTGATCGGCGATGACGCAGATCTAGGCGATCGGTTGCTTCAACTCCGTCGCCAAAAAATCAAACACCAGCCGAAGCCGCGCGTTTGACAAGATATCACGGTGCGCCACCAGCCATATTGGAAACAGCATGTCGAACGCCATCGTCGATGCGCGCTCGATCCCCGGTTCATTGTCACCCAAGCGACTGTCAAGGATGCCGACGCCAAGCCCGTTTCGCACCATTTCCCACATCGCAAGGTAGCTGCTGCATTCATAGGCAACCGATTTTTCAGTGACTGGCAAACCGCTGGCCTTCAGCGCGGCCAAGAACGCGTTCGTCTCACCTGGCAAGATCAGGTTGGCATTGTCCCATTCCTCTGGGGTTTTGAGCACCCCGTGGCGGGCGATGTAATCCGTGCTGGCAAAGAAACTGGCGGTCGTTTCTTTGATCTTTTTGGCGACAAGCTCTGGCTCTTTCGGCCGAAAATTCCGGATCGCTATATCCGCTTCGCGCCGCATCAGGTCAGAGGCACTGTTTTCTGCCACAACGCGGATCAGAAGGCCGGGCTCTTGCTGCCGCAGCTTTTGCAGAATCTTGGGCAGCCAGAGCCCAGCGTAGGCATCCGAGGTGGAAATGGTCACGGGCCCCGAAATCTCATCACTTTGGCCCTGCGCCGCGATCGAAAGCGCCATCGCGCCTTGGCCCATGAACTTCGCATGCTCAACCAAACTCGCCCCCGCAGGGGTCAATTCGAGACCGCGACCAAACCGTTCAAAGAGCACGACACCCAGCTCTTTCTGGAGCGCTTCTACCTGTCGCGACAGCGTCGGCTGGGCCAATCCCAACGCCCGCGCAGCTGCAGACAGTGATCCTTCCTCCGCTGTGACAAGGAATGCTCGTGCGCGGTTCCAATCGAAAGAGATCGCAGTCCAATCCATACCAATTTGCATACCAGAATTAGAATATAGGTCAATTTTGTTGGGGATATGCGGTTGCTATACCATTCTCATCGTTGGAACGATCCGGCGCAAACCCAAAATCAAATGGGTACGAACCCCGGCGGACAGCTTTGCCCGCCAACGGTGATCTGCGCCCTCATGAAAGGACAAAAGATGCAGAGTTTTGCTGACCCGCTTTCCAGTTCTTATGCCCGCTGGACCGGTTTATTCTATTTGGGCATTGCCGTCGCAGGTGGTTTTTCAATCGCCTATGTCCCCTCACAAATCGTCGTCCAAGGGGATGCCGTAGCAACCGTGGCGAATATCGTGGGCCGCAACGGTCTTTATCAACTAGGGCTTGCCGCTGACGTGGTCGTCATGGTGTTTGAGCTTTTTGCTTTGGCGATGCTCCATTTCATGTTTCGCGGTGTCTCCATGACACTCTCCTTCGCAGCGGCAATGGCCCGCCTCAGTATGGTGAGTGTTATGTCCGCGATGCTGTTCTTCCACGCAGGGGCCAGCTTACTCGTGCAATCGGATCAAGTGATGCTCAGCTTCACATCCGATCAGCGTGCCGATCTTGCTGGCCTGTTTCTGGAAATGCACAGGGCAGGGGTGTGGATTTGGCAGCTATTCTTCACCGTCCACCTTTTGTTGTTGGGCTACCTCGTGACCAAGTCCGGTCGCTTCCCCGTTCTACTTGGTTACGGTCTGATGATCGGTGCGATGGGCTATGTGCTCGACTCCGTTTACGCCTTCGCCTTCCCTGATGTGGCTTGGCTTGGTGCATTCCGCGCAGGTCTGTTGGCCATCGTCACCCTGTCTGAAATCGGCTTTGCACTTTGGTTGCTGATCCGCGCACCAAAGGCACCATCCCTCGCAAAAGGAGCAGTGGCATGAGACGCATTTGTATCATCGGTATCTCCGGCAAGTTGGGCCAATACATGGCCCAACACGCCCTCGACCAATGTTTTGAGGTTTGTGGCGTCTGTCGCCCGGAAAGCGTTGGAAAACTGGATCACCTTGCAGACCGCATCACCATCTTTCCAGGTCGGACTGACAACCGCGACGTTGTGCAGGAAGCAGTAAAGGGCTGTGATGGCGTCTTGACCGTTCTGGTACCATGGGGCGTCAACAACTACGCCTCAGGCACAGCGCAAGCAGTCATGGATTTTGCAGAACCCGATGCGCGCCTCGTCTTTTCTTGTGGCTGGCACATCACCAAAGACGGCAAAGACGTCTACGGATTCAAACTCCTGTTTATTGAATGGCTGTTCAAATGGTTGGGGCCGTTGCTGCGTCTAGTTGATTTGAACGATCAGATAGAGGCGACCCGCCGGATTTTCGCCTCTGACCGTCTTTGGACAGTCGTGCGCGGATCCAATCTGGAAGAAGGGCCAAGCGATGGTTTGCCCGTCTGGGCAGAGCATGTCGGGGATCCGATCCTCGCCTCCGATTTGACGAAGCGCATCGACTACGCGCTCTTTATGGTCCACGCGCTGTCAGATGACCGTTTGATCCAGCAGGCCCCCGCAATCGTCGGTCGCGCAACCCCGTCAGCGCAGCTGGCGCTGGGTGGTGCAAACGATTTGCTAACGACCTAGGCCCCAAAAAGCCTACCGCGGAGTTTTAACGCGCGGGGGGCTTTGACTTGTGCAGAAGCTGTTCGTGGCTGTCCACCGGACAGCTTTTTTGACCAAGCCTCTGTTTTAGCGTCGAAACAGACTATAAGACGTCTCAAACAGAATGAGAGTTTGGTCATGACCCAACTAACCGCGCAACTGGTGCAATCGACCGCCGCAGCGATCAAGGACGCCACGATCGCGACGCCAACCGTCCACGCGGCACGGCTGTCATTGCAACTTGGCTTTGACCTCTACCTCAAACTCGAAAACCTGCAACACACCAACGCCTTCAAGGCGCGCGGGGCATTGGCGAAGCTTTTGACTCTAACGCCAGAACAACGCGCGTCGGGGGTCGTTGCGTGCAGCGCGGGCAACCATGCGCAAGGCGTGGCGTACCACGCGACACGGCTGGGTATCGCCTCCACCATCGTGATGCCGCAGGGCACGCCCTTTAATAAGGTGAAACGGACGGAGGATTTCGGCGCTAAAGTTGTCTTGCACGGCACTGGCTTTGATGAGGGCGTGCAATTCACCCATGATCTGGCTGCGAAAGAGGGGCTCACCTTTATCCATCCCTTTGACGATCCTGTTGTTGCCTCAGGGCAGGGCACGGTTGCGCTCGAGATGTTGGAGCAGCAACCGGATTTGGACGTGATTGTCATCCCCATTGGTGGCGGGGGGTTGATCGCCGGTATGGCGGTGGCTGCGAAATCAGTGAAGCCAACGGTTGAGATCATTGGTGCTCAGGCGGAGGTTTTTGATGCAGTCAAAGCGCAGTTTGATGGCGTGAACACGAACTTCGCAGGGGCAACGCTCGCCGAAGGGATCGCGGTCAAGGAACCGTCCACCACCAACATGGCCATCATCCGTGAATATGTGGATCGGATCGAAACCGCAACAGAGGCAGAGATTGAGGATGGCGTCTTCGAGCTTCTGTCGTCTGAAAAACTAGTGGCCGAGGGCGCCCCGGGGGCAGGGCTGGCCGTTATTAAGAAGAACACAGATCGGTTCAAAGGGAAGAAAGTCGGATTGGTCATTTGCGGTGGCAATATCGACAGCCGGCTGCTGTCCACATTGATCCTGCGCGGATTGGTGCGCGACGGGCGCATCACCCGCCTGACATTCGAGATCGACGACACGCCCGGTCAGCTGGCCGACATCTCCCTAATTATTGGTGAGTCTGGGGCCAACGTTGTCGAAGTAATACACCAACGAATGATGCAATCCGTGTCGCTCAAACAAGCAGAACTCGATGTGGTGATCGAGGCGCGCGATATCGGGCATGTGAAAGAGCTGGTCGACACCCTTCGGGCGGCGGGCTTCAGGCTTCGGACCGACAACGGTATCTAGCGGTGCCAACCGCCGCTTGACCCAACCACGACCCCCGTCTATATGCCGCTGATCGGCTCTTTTGCCGATTCATTTTAACGCCGTGTGCCTGATCTTCGCTGGGTCAGGTCTTCCGGCAAGGAGACAGCGAAATGAAACTAAATGAATTGCGCGATAACCCAGGCGCGGCCCGTTCCAAGAAACGAGTTGGCCGGGGTCCAGGTTCTGGTGTTGGTAAAACCGCAGGTCGCGGTATCAAAGGTCAAAAGTCACGCTCCGGTGTAGCCATCAAAGGTTACGAGGGCGGCCAGATGCCTCTCTACCAGCGCCTTCCAAAGCGCGGCTTTAACAAGCCAAACCGCAAATCCTTCGCCGTTGTGAACCTTGGTCTGATCCAGAAGTTCATCGACGAGAAGAAGATCGACGCCAAGTCAGACATCACCGAAGACGCCCTGATCGAAAGCGGTCTGGTGCGTCGCAAGAAGGACGGCATCCGCGTTCTTGCCAAGGGTGATTTCACGGCGAAAGTAAAGATCACAGTGACTGGCGCATCCAAAGGAGCAGTTGCAGCCGTTGAAAAAGCTGGCGGTTCACTGACAGTCACAACTGCTCCAGCGGCTGAGTAAGTCCTTGTGAGCGACCTTTCGGTCGCTTACATAAGCACAAGTTTTCCCAAACGCCGCTGATCGGGAAACCGAGGCGGCGTTTCTTTTGAGAAGAGAGACATATGGCTTCAGCAGCAGAGCAGATGGCGCAGAACATGAGCTGGGGGGCAATCGGCAAAGCGACCGAACTCCGTCAACGTATCCTCTTCACCATCGGTCTTTTGACCGTCTATCGCCTCGGCACATACATCCCTGTTCCAGGTATCGATACGCAGCAATTGCAAACGTTTATGGAGCAGGCCCAAGCGGGCATCGGCGGCATCCTTTCGATGTTCACAGGCGGGGCGCTGGCGCGGATGGGCATTTTTGCGCTGGGCATCATGCCATATATCTCTGCCTCGATCATTGTGCAGCTTTTGGGCTCCATGTGGGAACCACTGAAGCAGTTGAAGAAAGAGGGCGAGCAAGGCCGCCGTAAACTGACACAATACACACGCTACGGCACGGTTCTTCTGGCCACCGCACAGGCGTATGGCTTGGCTGTCAGCCTTGAAGCTGGCGGTTTGGCGGCTGATCCGGGTCTCTTCTTCCGTGTGGCCTGCATTATCACCATCGTCGGGGGCACTATGTTCCTGATGTGGTTGGGTGAGCAGATCACCGCACGCGGCATCGGCAACGGTATCTCCCTCATCATCTTCGTGGGCATCATCGCGGAAATCCCTGCGGCGATGGCACAGTTTTTATCCCAAGGTCGCTCCGGCGCCATCAGCCCCGCGGTCATCGTCGGTGTGCTTTTAATGGTCATCGTCGTGCTAACCTTCGTCGTCTTTATGGAACGTTCGCTTCGCAAGGTACACATCCAGTACCCGCGCCAACAGCGCGGTATGAAAGTCTACGATGGCTCTTCCAGCCACTTGCCGATCAAAGTGAACCCAGCGGGCGTTATCCCAGCGATCTTTGCATCCGCTTTGTTGCTTCTGCCGACGACAATCAGCACGTTCTCTGGCGGTTCAACCAGCCCGCTGATGGCGACGATCTTGGCCTACTTCGGCCCGGGGCAGCCGCTTTACCTGATCTTCTTCTCATCCATGATCATCTTCTTCACCTACTTCTATACAAAGGAAGTTGCGTTCAAAGTTGAGGATGTCGCTGAGAACCTGAAAAACCAGAACGGCTTCGTGCCGGGCATCCGTCCGGGCAAGCGCACCGCCGAATACCTCGACTACGTTGTCACACGTATCTTGGTGTTGGGCTCCGGCTATCTCGCGCTTGTGGCGCTGCTGCCCGAAATCCTGCGCGCACAGCTGTCGATCCCGTTTTATTTTGGTGGCACGTCCATCTTGATCATCGTCTCTGTGGGGATGGACACCATTCAACAAGTTCAATCACACCTGCTGGCACACCAGTATGAAGGCTTGATTGAGAAGTCGCAGTTGCGAGGCCGTCGTGGCGGCGCAAAGAAGAGGGGGCCTGCGCGTCGATGAATATAATTTTGCTTGGCCCGCCGGGTGCGGGTAAGGGAACCCAAGCTGGATTTCTTGTAGAAAACCGGGACATGATGCAGCTTTCCACAGGGGACATGCTGCGCGAAGCGCGAACCTCCGGCACTGAGATGGGCAAGAAGGTTGCGGCCGTCATGGACGCGGGCAACCTCGTGACCGATGAAATCGTCATTGGCCTGATCCGTGAAAAGCTTGAAGCAGGTGACGCAAAAGGTGGTTACATTTTTGATGGCTTCCCACGGACGCTGGCCCAAGCGGATGCACTGGGTGAATTGCTTGACGAGCTCGGCCAATCGCTCGACATGGTTATCGAACTGGAAGTCAATGACGATGTGTTGGTCGACCGCATCGTAGGTCGCGCCAAAGAGGCTGCGGCTGCCGGTCAGTCTGTTCGTGCGGACGACAATGAGGAAAGCCTCAAAATCCGCCTGATGGCTTATTACAAACAGACAAGTCCCCTGATTGGGTACTATTATGCTAAAGGACACTTGAAGTCTGTCGACGGACTGGCGAGTATCGAAGACGTAGCACAGTCAATCGCACAGGTTATGGATAGCATCTAACGGGCGCACGTTTAGGGGCAGCACTGTCAGTTGGTATCGGATGGATCGTGGCCGTTGGTGTGTTCATGTTCCCGCGCACATTCGACAGCGTTGCAATCCTGTGGCTTTGGTTCCTCGTTGTGGTCGCGTTTTTGCCGCGTGAGACATACAAGGTTTACAGGATGCTGACGTCCAAAATGGGCAAGGGCAAATAGCTCAAGACCTCATTAAAATTGGGCCTTGACGCACTTCCCGAACGCTCCTAGATAACGCCATCCCTAATGGGAATCAAAAAACGGCTAATGGGTCGCTCCCAAGCGCGGTTGACTACCTAGATATGACGCAGCCCGGCGCCACAAATGGTCCGGGCTTACGTTGTGAAAAAAGGGTCTGGCATTACGGACCCGCAACGAAAAGGAAAAGCACACGTGGCACGTATTGCCGGCGTAAACATCCCGACTTCAAAGCGGGTTCCAATCGCCCTGACATATATTGCTGGTATAGGTCCTTCGACCGCCAAGCAAATCTGCGAAGCAACCAAAATTGATGAGACACGTCGTATCAACGACCTGTCCGACGCTGAAGTTGTTTCTATCCGCGAATTCATCGACGCGAACATCACCGTAGAAGGTGACCTGCGCCGTGAAGTTCAGATGAACGTAAAGCGCCTGATGGACCTCGGCTGCTATCGTGGCCTGCGCCACCGCCGCAACCTGCCGGTTCGTGGCCAGCGTACATCTACAAACGCACGCACACGCAAAGGCCCTGCAAAGGCCATTGCTGGCAAGAAGAAATAAGGAGGCTCATCGATGGCACGTGATACCCGTCGCGGAGGCAAGCGTAAGGTCTCCAAAAACATCGCCGCTGGCGTGGCGCATGTGAACTCTTCATTCAACAATACAAAGATCCTGATCTCCGACGTGCAGGGCAACGCCATTTCTTGGTCGTCTGCTGGCACAATGGGCTTCAAGGGCTCTCGTAAGTCCACACCTTATGCGGCGCAGATGGCTGCTGAGGATGCGGGTAAGAAAGCACAAGAACACGGCGTCAAAACGCTTGAGGTTGAAGTGCAGGGTCCAGGTTCCGGCCGTGAAAGCGCACTGCGCGCTTTGGCTGCTGTTGGTTTCAACATCACATCCATCCGTGACGTAACACCAATAGCGCACAACGGATGCCGCCCACCAAAGCGCCGCCGCGTCTGATCTTACCCAATTTTTGGGGCTGCACGTTTCGCGCGGCCCCAATCTGTCATTTTGAAACCTCGGGAGTCGGCCTTTTGGTCATGAAAGGCAGACAGGAATGGAGGGCTACATGATCCACAAGAACTGGGCAGAGTTGATCAAACCAACTCAATTGGAAGTGAAACCGGGCAACGATCCCGCGCGTCAGGCAACTGTTATTGCCGAACCGCTTGAGCGTGGCTTTGGTCTGACACTTGGTAACGCGCTGCGCCGCGTTCTGATGTCCTCTCTTCAAGGTGCTGCGATCACCGCAGTGCAAATCGACAACGTGTTGCACGAGTTTTCAAGCGTGTCTGGTGTGCGTGAAGACGTCACTGACATCGTATTGAACCTCAAAGGCGTTGCGATCCGCATGGAAGTTGAAGGTCCAAAGCGTTTGAGCGTTCAGGCCAAAGGTCCGGGCGTTGTCACCGCTGGCGACATCTCGGAAACAGCAGGCATTGAAATCCTGAACAAGGACCACGTGATTTGCCACCTCGACGATGGCGCTGATCTGTACATTGAACTGACTGTGAACACTGGCAAAGGCTATGTGTCCGCAGACAAGAACAAGCCAGAAGATGCGCCAATCGGCATGATGGCGATCGATGCAATCTATTCACCGGTCAAGAAAGTCTCTTACGACGTTCAGCCGACTCGTGAAGGCCAGGTTCTGGACTATGACAAGCTGACCATGAAAGTCGAAACAGATGGGTCTATCACACCTGACGATGCCGTGGCTTACGCTGCGCGTATCCTTCAGGACCAGCTGTCTATCTTCGTGAACTTTGACGAGCCTGAATCTGCACAGCAAGGTCAGGAAGACGATGGTCTCGAGTTCAACCCACTTCTCCTCAAGAAAGTGGACGAGCTGGAGCTGTCTGTCCGTTCTGCAAACTGCCTGAAGAACGACAACATCGTCTACATCGGCGATCTGATCCAAAAGACAGAAGCAGAAATGCTGCGCACGCCGAACTTTGGCCGCAAGTCTTTGAACGAGATCAAAGAGGTGCTGTCGGGCATGGGTCTGCACCTCGGCATGGATGTCGAGGACTGGCCACCGGATAACATCGAAGATCTGGCGAAGAAGTTCGAAGATCAGTTCTAAGGAATTGGACGGGCTTTTGGGCCCGCCTCCAAATGCCGGCACCGGCCGGGAACATCTGGGCAATCCCGCCCCAAGGAGAGCGGCAGACACGCATCTGACCGCCAGACAAAGCATAAGACTTTAGGAGACTCGAAAATGCGTCACGCACGTGGATACCGCCGCCTCAATCGCACACATGAACACCGCAAGGCTCTGTTCGCGAATATGGCTGGCTCGCTCATCGAGCATGAGCAGATTAAGACAACTTTGCCAAAGGCGAAGGAATTGAAGCGAGTCGTTGAAAAGCTCGTAACCTTAGGTAAACGCGGCGATTTGCACGCACGCCGTCAGGCAGCGGCACGTTTGAAACAAGACTCGCATGTTGCAAAATTGTTCGACGTTTTGGGCCCACGCTATGCGAAGCGCCAAGGTGGCTACGTTCGCGTCATTAAAGCAGGCTTCCGCTACGGCGATATGGCCCCAATGGCGATCATCGAGTTTGTCGAGCGCGATGTTGACGCCAAAGGCGCAGTGGACAAAGCCCGTGTCGCGGCCGAGGAAGTTTTGGAAGTAGATGAATAGTCTGTTTCCACAAAAGGCTTAAATTTAAGGGCTTTTCCGCAGGTGAGGCCCTTTTTTTCATTATGTGCTTGGGTTGGATTCACCGTAACTTAACCAGGATTTGGTCTGTCTCTCTGGGGTTAGGGGACGCAGCGAAAGGAGATGAATTGGGAAAAGATTACGCCCAATCTGTGGCGTGAACTGTGCTCTGGAAGTTTCGTTTCGTTGTCGGCGCTTAGCTTCTCGATTAAGGGTTGACCAAATTTTTCCTAACTTGTCTTAGAAGTCCGGCATAGAGCAATATATCGGTCGATTGGCTGCTTTTGTACCAGGGGGATTTGGGTATTTGCTGCATATTCGATTTGCGACAGCACTCTTAAGTCATCAGGCTTATCCTCCAAAATAGACCGAAATTTATAACAAGGAAGCATACGCGCTTCGAGATCCGATGATCACTTGGGGGTTTAGCGAGACCGGCGTACAAAGATGGAGCGCAATGAATATCCCTGATCCGTTTGACATTTTGGGTCAGGCTCGGGAATTCGGTATGAACTACGGAATTATCGTGTCGTGCGGACTAATGAAATCGAGGACAATTGCGAGTGGGTGTCGCAGTGACCGAGAATTCACCGCTGATGAGATGTCTGCTTATTCAAAGCTGATAAAACATCTCCACGATATTACACAGCCTCCTCAGGCTTTGACGGATGCTCAAATCGAGGCCTCTAGGTGCATCGCTGAAGGGGATCGTAATGCTGCTGCCGCGCGGTTGAACATTTCGGAAAGTGCTTTGAAGGTGCGATTGTCCTCTGCTTTGACAAGTCTTATGGCCAGGACAACAGCCGAAGCTATTCAACGTGCACGGGATTATCGTCTGCTCTGACGTATCTTAAAGTTTGCGACATATCGATTGGGTCAAGTTCTGACGCATATCGGAGTTATGTATACAAGGTGTGGCCTTATCCTTTAGGAACATTCACAGCCACGGTGAATTGTTCGGAAAAATTATGAAGGCGCGCAAACCTGCGCAGCTGTCTGACGATTGGGACGTCACGGCAACCAGGAATCAAGAATTCGATCAACACGACACGCCGCAATCACGCTGGCTCGCCGTGCATGATGATCGGGGCGATGTTCTAGCCAGCGTGCGGTTGACTCCGACAACCGCGCAAAGCGGGATCTATAGCTATTTGATGAAAGATGCGCAGCAGGGCCTTCTGGATTAGGTACCAACTGATCTTCTGTTCGAACCCGCACCGGTCGCGAGTGACATTTGGGAACGGATTCGCGTCTACGTGCAGCGCGGCTTGGTTCAGCCAAAGCGTGACCAAGTGCGCAAAAACATCCTCTGGCAATTGATCAAAACCAAGCAGACTGAAAACATCTGCCAACTCGTGGCGTTGTTGCCAATCTCATGGAAGAGTTGGGCCGAGGCCAGCAAGTTTGAAATGACCGCCGCTGGTTGGGTTTGGAACACGCGCGGACGCGATTATCAAGCGCACTGGCTGACGATCAATCCGTAATCAAAGTCAGCTTTCCAAGGTGTCTCATGCCGCATAATCTAGCGGCATGACTGACCTATTTTCACAATCACCAACCGACACGCCCGCTGGCCCGCGGCCATTGGCGGATCGCTTGCGTCCGCGCAGCCTGTCAGAGGTTATCGGGCAGCAGCAGGTGATCGGCCCTGATGCGCCATTGGGCGCGATGCTTGCCGCAGGCTCGCTGTCGTCATTGATCTTTTGGGGCCCGCCCGGTGTGGGTAAGACGACAATTGCTCGTCTCCTTGCCGATGAAACCAATCTTCACTTTGTCCAAATCTCTGCCATTTTCACCGGCGTCCCTGATCTCAGGAAAGTCTTCGATGCCGCGAAGATACGTCATCAGAACGGGCAGGGGACGTTGCTGTTTGTCGACGAAATCCATCGCTTCAACAAGGCGCAGCAGGACGGGTTCCTGCCGCATATGGAGGATGGGACGATCCTCCTCGTTGGGGCCACGACAGAAAACCCAAGTTTTGAACTCAATGCCGCGGTTTTGAGCCGTGCACAAGTTTTGGTGCTTGAGAGGTTGTCGCTGGATGACCTGGAACAGCTTGCACAACGCGCGGAAGACGATTTGGCCGTCAAGCTGCCTTTGGAAACGCAGGCCCGCCATGCTTTGCTTGAAATGGCTGATGGTGATGGGCGGGTGCTTCTGAACCTCATCGAACAGGTCACGGCTTGGAAGGACGATGTGGTCCTGACGATTGACACCCTGTCATCGCGGCTGATGAAGCGCGCGGCGGTCTACGACAAATCTGGCGATGAGCATTACAACCTCATCAGCGCACTCCACAAATCTGTGCGCGGGTCTGACCCTGATGCGGCGCTTTACTGGTTTGCGCGGATGTTGGAAGGGGGAGAGGATCCCCGATACCTTGCCCGACGGATGACACGCATGGCGGTCGAAGACATCGGCCTTGCAGACCCGCAAGCGCAGGCAATCTGCCTTCAGGCCTGGGAGACGTACGAACGACTTGGCTCACCAGAAGGGGAGCTTGCCTTGTCGCAAGCGTTAATCCACTTGGCCCTCGCCCCGAAATCGAATGCTAACTACGTGGCGTACAAAGCCGCCAGACGTGCGGCGAAGAAAACAGGGTCGTTGCCGCCGCCCAAACATATTCTCAACGCGCCGACCTCCATGATGAAAGATAAGAGGTATGGCGCAGGCTATGTCTATGACCACGATTCGGAAGACGGTTTTTCGGGTCAAAGCTACTTCCCCGACAAAACGCAGCGCGAGGAGTTCTACGCCCCTGTCGATCGCGGGTTTGAGCGGGAACTGAAAAAGCGGGTCGACTATTTTGCTAAGCTCAGGGCGAAACGAAAGGCGCAGTCCAATTGACAAGCGGACCCTTTAGGGCCAGAGCAAGCGCATGATTGGATCCCTCATCTCTGTCGCAGTGGGCGGCGCAATTGGCGCAAGCTTGCGCTTTGCGATTGGCCTTGCCATCGTGCGCGCAACAACTGGCGCATTCCCTGTGGGCATCCTGTCGATTAACGTCATCGGCTCTTTCCTGATGGGGCTATTTGTGGTCCTGTCTTATCAAAGAGGTTGGGATCATCTGAACCTGTTTGTCATGACCGGCATCTTGGGTGGTTTCACAACCTTTTCAGCCTTTTCCCTCGAAGCTTTCACTTTGTTTGAAAAGGGACAAACCGGTGCGGCGCTGACCTATGTGGGCTTGTCCGTTGTGCTTTCTATACTTGGCCTTATTGCGGGCGTGGCACTGGCGCGGGGCGTTTTTTTATGAGTGGTGTTGAGCTTCGTACAATTGGGGAAGATGACGGCGACCAGCGTTTGGATCGCTACGTGCGCCGTTTGTTTCCACACCTGACCCAAGGCCGTATCGAGAAGATGTGCCGAAAGGGCGAATTGCGCGTTGATGGTGGCCGAGCCAAATCCAATACGCGGTTGGAGGTTGGGCAGACCGTCCGCATTCCACCCTTGCCGACTGAGGAAGAGGCCGCCGCTGCGCGCCTTTTGCAGAAATCAGGTGTCAGCAAAGCGGATGCCAAGCTGATCCAGTCCTGCGTGCTCTACAAAGATGATCACATTATAGCGCTCAACAAACCGCCCGGCATTGCGACGCAAGGCGGCAGCAAGACCACCCGCCACATCGACGGTATGGCGCAAGCGCTGAAATACGACTTCGATGAAAAGCCGCGTCTGGTGCACCGTTTAGATAAGGACACATCCGGTGTGCTGTTGCTTGCACGCACTCGGATGATGGCCAAGAAGCTGACCGAAAACCTCAAACACCGCGAAACACACAAAATTTACTGGGCCGCGGTCGCAGGTGTGCCGAACCCACGGGCGGGGACAATCAAATACGGCCTTGTCAAAGCACCCAGCCACGGACGCGGTGGTGAAAATGAAAAGATGCGCTGCGTGCACCCGAACGACGTCGCTTCTGTCGAAGGTGCGAAGCGGGCGACGTCTGACTATGCGGTTCTGACCACACTGGCGAACCGTGGTGCATGGGTAGCCTTGGTCCCGATCACGGGCCGGACGCATCAGTTGCGCGTGCATATGGCTGAGATTGGACATCCCATTATCGGCGACGGAAAGTACGGCGGGTCGCATCAAGAGAACTTAGGCGATGGCTGGGGCGCGGGCATGGGCAGCGAGATTGGCCGCAAGATGCACCTTCATGCGCGCACGCTCATCGTTGAGCACCCAGCAACGGGCGCGGAGATGCACTTTACAGCGCCCTTGCCGGACCACATGCAGCACACATGGGATTTCCTCGGCTGGGATGTCACCCATGCGCCGGTTGATCCGTTCAACATGCCGGACTGAAACGATGAGCGATTGGAAAGCAAAACGGTTCTGGGACACTGTCACGGTCGATGAGGCTGACGAGGGCTATGCCATCCTATTGGATGGTCGACCTGTGCGCACGCCCTCCAAAACCCAGCTGATCGTGCCCACGACCGAGCTCGCGGAGGTCATTCAGAGGGAATGGCAAGCGCAGGAGGATGTGATCGACCCGCTCACAATGCCATTTACGCGCAGCGCCAACTCAGCCATCGACAAGGTGTCGCTGCAGCGTAAAGCCGTTGCGCAGATGCTGGCCGAATATGGCGAGTCAGATCTTCTGTGTTATCGCGCCACTGATCCTAGAGAACTGGTTGCCAGACAGTCTGAGGCTATGGACCCGATTTTGGATTGGGTCGCAGCACGTTACGAAGCGACATTGAACGTTGCACAGGGCGTCATGCACATTGCGCAGCCGCAAGCATCGACCCAAAAGCTGGCGCATGAAGTTCACAAGCTCGATGCGTTTGAAATGGCAGGCTTTCATGATCTTGTGATCATTACAGGGTCATTGGTCTTGGCACTTGCCGTGATCGACGATCATTTGACCCCTGACGATGCGTGGACACTCTCCCGCATAGATGAGAGCTGGCAAATCGAGCAATGGGGCGAAGATGACGAGGCAAGCCGCATCGCAGATGCCAAGCGCCAAGACCTGACACGCGCGGCAGAGTTTTTCTTTTTGTCCCGTGATCGGTGACGAATTCGACAATCCGCTCCAGAATTGATCGAAAATAGCCCGAATTTATACGTTTAGCAGGTGAGTTAACGGTAACGGCCCCTTGACGGACGAGGGTGATTCCACGCAATCTACGCCAATTGAGAGGTCAACCTCTCTTTTCGCGACGGTCCGTCTGACGGATCGAAAAAATTGATCGGCTCAGATCACTCGAGCTGATAACTCAGGAAGAGGTAAATATGAAAAAAACCGTACTTTTCGGTGCGCTGACCGTAGCAGGTCTGGCAGCAGCCGGCGCTAGCGCTGGTACATTGGAAGATGTGCAAGCACGTGGCAAACTGAACTGCGGTGTCTCCACTGGTGTTCCGGGGTTCGCTGAACCTGACGCGACCGGTGTATGGCAGGGCTTTGACGTTGCTGTATGTCGCGCTGTTGCGGCGGCTGTTCTTGGCGACCCAATGGCTGTTGAGTTCGTACCAACAACTGGTAAGACACGCTTTACTGCACTTGCAGCAGGCGAGATCGACATGTTGGCACGTAACACAACATGGACATTCTCCCGCGACGTTGACCTGAAGTTCGAATTCACTGGTGTGAACTACTACGACGGTCAGGGCTTCATGGTTCCAAAAGCACTGGGTGTTAGCTCTGCTAAAGAACTCGACGGCGCGACAGTCTGCATCCAGACTGGCACAACAACAGAGCTTAACTTGGCGGACTTCTTCCGCGTAAACAACATTTCTTACGAGCCTGTGCCAATCGAAACCGGTTCCGAAGCTGTTCAGCTGTTCACAGCTGGTTCATGTGACGTTTACACAACTGACGCATCCGCTCTGGCTGCTCAGCGTGCAAACTTCGCGAACCCAGGTGACTACGTTGTTTTGCCAGAGATCATCTCCAAAGAGCCACTCGGCCCACTTGTACGCCACGGCGACCATGAATGGGGCGACATCGTTCGCTGGACTCTGAACGCAATGATCACAGCTGAAGAGCTGGGCGTGACATCTGACAACATCGATGAGTTGGCTGCTGCACCAGGCAACAACCCAGAGATCAACCGTCTGTTAGGCACCGAAGGGACATTGGGCGAGATGCTCGGTCTGTCTGCTGACTGGGCGAAGAACGCACTGTCCGCTGGTGGTAACTACGGCGAAGTCTTCGCTAACAACATTGGCGAGAGCACTAACATCGGTCTGGCGCGCGGCTTGAACGCGCAGTGGACTGACGGTGGTCTGATCTACTCTCCACCTTTCCGGTAAGAGTATCATAGAAGAGGGCGCGGCAATCCCGCGCCCTCTTTCTTTGTATCCAATAAGAATTTGGCCCAGCGTTATGGCAACGCAAAACAATTGGGCCGTTGCCAACAGGGGGCAACATTATGTCTTCGACAACTGATCCGGATATGCGCCCGGACAGCTTCCGCCTTGCAATGCTGCTCAACGACACGCGCTACCGATCCTACACATTCCAATTCATTGCGCTGATCTTGTTGATATTGGGGCTAGGGTATCTGATCTCAAACCTGCTCGACAACCTCGCGCGCGCTGGTCTCAACATCTCATGGGCCTTTTTGGGTGAACCATCCGGCTATGACATCAACCAGCGGCCCATCGAATATACCTCACAATCGACACACGCCCGCGCGTCCATCGTTGGGGCAATCAACACATTGATCGTAGCCGTTTTGGCCTGTGTGTCTGCGACGATTTTAGGGGTCTTGGCCGGCGTCCTGCGCCTGTCCAACAACTGGATCGTGTCCAAGCTGATGAGTATTTACGTTGAGGCCTTCCGCAACGTGCCAGTTCTGATCTGGATCCTGATCATCTTCCTCGCGATGTCGAATGCGCTACCGCAGCCGCGCGCGTTTAGGGGTGAGGATGCGACGTCGAGCATGTGGTTTGACGCCGTCGCCTTTACCAACCGGGGTATCTATATTCCGTCCTTTACAAACGGGGCAGGATCACTGCTCTTCTGGATAGTGATCTTAGCCTCCATCGTTGGTGTGTTCTGGTATCGCAGCTACGCCAAGAAGGTGCTCTATGCGACGGGCCGCATGTTGCCCACCGCTTTGCCATCCCTTGGCATCCTGATCATTCCGGGCCTCTTGGCCTACTTCATCCTCGGCCGTCCGGTCGGGTTGGAATACCCAGAGCTTTCGGGCTTCAACTTCAAAGGCGGCATCCACCTGCGCTTGTCGCTCATCGCACTTTGGTTCGCGCTGGCGATCTACACGGGTGCCTTCATCGCGGAGAACGTCCGCGCGGGCATCCAAGCGGTCAGTAAAGGACAGACCGAAGCTGCTGGTGCCTTGGGCCTGCGCCCGGGTCGGATCATGAACCTTGTGATCCTGCCGCAGGCGCTGCGTGTTATTATCCCGCCGCTGATCTCCCAGTATCTCAACATCACTAAGAACTCATCTTTGGCGATTGCTGTGGGCTACATGGACATCACAGGCACGTTGGGTGGTATCACACTCAACCAAACGGGCCGCGCGATTGAAGCCATCCTATTGTTGATGCTGTTCTATCTGATTGTGTCTTTGTCAATCTCCGCAGTCATGAACGTCTATAACAATCGCATGAAGTTACAGGAGCGTTAAGATGTCGGACTATTCATTCGTACGTCACGAGACGATCCCTGAATCGCCGCCACCCGCACGGGAAACCGGCGCATTCAAATGGATGCGCGAGAACCTGTTTTCTGGCTGGGTGAACACCATACTGACGCTGCTTTCGGTCTATTTCATCATCCAGATTGTCCTTGGCGTTTGGCCCTGGTTCGCAAACGGGATCTGGGACGCAGAGAACCTTTCCCAATGTCGGGAGATGTTGGCCGGAAAGACAGGTGCGTGCTTTGCTGTTCTGGTCGATCGCTGGCCGCAACTGCTTTACGGGATCAGCTATCCGGCTGATGGATACTGGCGTCCAACGCTGGCGTTTATCCTGCTGTTCCCAAGCTTCGCACCCGCGCTCTTTGTGCAGTTTATCCCACGTCGCTTCCTGATCATCTCCGCAGTCTATCCGCTGTTGGCATATTGGCTGATTTGGGGTGGGACTATCCTGATCCCGATCATGGCCGCTATGGGTCTGGTTGCAGGCTATAACGCCTTCAGCCGTTTGGAGCGGGCCTCTGGCTTCTTCATGGGGCTTGTTGGGGGTGTCGTTGCGGCAGCGATCACATGGTACATTGGTGGTTTCATCACGGACGCCTTGTCAGGCATCATTGCCCTGCCAGAGGTGGCAAGCCGTGACATGGGGGGCTTCATGCTCAACATGATCCTCGGCGTGATCTGTGTATCGCTATCGATCCCGCTTGGGATCGTACTGGCCTTGGGGCGTCAGTCCTCCATGCCGATCATCAAAGGTATCTGTGTCATCTTCATCGAGTTTGTCCGTGGCGTGCCACTGATCACCCTGTTGTTCGTGGCAAACGTTGTTCTGGCCTACTTCTTACCACCCGGCACGACGATGGACTTGATCCTGCGGGTGATCATCATGATCACGATGTTCTCCTCCGCCTATATCGCTGAGGTGATCCGAGGGGGTCTCGCCGCCCTGCCGAAAGGCCAGTATGAAGCAGGCGACTCCATGGGACTGAACTATTCGCAATCCATGCGTCTGATCATCCTGCCGCAAGCGCTCAAAATCTCCATCCCGGGGATCGTGAACGTGGCCGTGGGCCTTTTCAAAGACACAACGCTCGTCTCGGTGATTTCGATGTTCGATCTTGTTGGCGCGATCCGGGGTCCAATCCTCAGCTCCACCAACTGGACAGGCATCTATTGGGAAGTCTTCGCGTTCGCCGCGCTGCTCTTCTTCGTCATCTGCTACGGCATCTCTCAATACTCGCAGTGGCTCGAACGCCAACTGCAAACAGATCATAGGTAATCCTCATGGCACAAACACAAATGCAAGTGAGCGACGAGGTCGCCATCCAGATCAACCAGATGAACAAGTGGTACGGGGCCTTTCACGTGCTGCGGGACATCGACCTGACCGTCAACCGGGGTGAGCGGATTGTTATCTGTGGACCGTCGGGGTCTGGTAAATCCACACTGATCCGCTGCATCAACCGTTTGGAAGAACACCAAGCGGGGCAGATCATCGTGGACGGGACGGAGCTGTCGTCGGACCTAAAGAATATCGACAAGATCCGGTCAGAGGTTGGCATGTGCTTCCAGCACTTCAACCTGTTCCCGCATCTGACGATCCTTGAGAACTGCACGTTGGCGCCCATCTGGGTGCGTAAGACGCCAAAGAAAGAGGCGGAAGAAACGGCGATGCACTTCCTTGAGAAGGTGAAGATTCCGGATCAGGCCAACAAGTACCCAGGCCAATTGTCTGGTGGTCAGCAGCAGCGTGTGGCGATTGCGCGGTCCTTGTGCATGAAGCCGCGGATCATGCTCTTTGACGAGCCGACATCGGCGCTTGACCCTGAGATGATCAAAGAGGTGCTCGACACCATGATCGAGCTCGCTGAAGAGGGCATGACCATGCTTTGCGTCACGCACGAGATGGGCTTTGCCCGTCAGGTGGCAAACCGCGTTATCTTTATGGACCAAGGTCAGATTGTAGAACAGAACGAGCCGGAAGAGTTTTTCAACAACCCGCAATCTGAGCGGACACAGCTGTTCTTGAGCCAGATCTTGGGTCACTAAAACGCCAAATAAACCAAATGATTAAGTGCCGGGGGGTTATCTTTCTGGCGCTTTTTCTTTTGGTGCGACCCATTTCGATCTAGTATGGGAGCATTCCTTTGGGATGTACGGCGATGTCTGGCGAAACCACATATGACCTTGGCGATCCAGCGTTTTTGAAAGCCCCCCAGCACATGTTGGCACAGATGCGGGCCGAGGGGTCTTTTGTGCCGATCAGGCTGCCTGTGTTGGGCCGGATTCTGGTCACGACGACCCATTTTGCGACGGCGCAAGTGGCTAAGGGGAAGGACACGTTCTTCCTGACTGGCGCGGGCGCAGGTTTAAAGAAAAAGGGCAACGTGAGTGTGGCGTGGTGGATGCCCAGGACGTTCCGATCAATTGCAAACAACATGTTGGGCAAAGATGATCCGGAGCATCGGCGGCTGCGCAAGTTTGTCGACCAAGCCTTTGCGCGGCGGGGCATTCGGGAGATGCGGGCGGAGATCGCGGCGGAGTCAATGAAGCGCGTGACATTGCTGAGCTCGGGGGAGGTCGACATTGTGCCGGGCCTGTGTCGTCGGATGCCGTTGGAAGTGATCGCGCAGCTGTTGGGGATACCGGAGAAAGAGCGGGATACTTTCGCGCAATTTGGCGGCGCCTTGGGGGAACTTGAGGGCTTTTCGTCTTTGGTACGAATTATGTGGTCGATGACACGGCTGCGGCGCTATTTAAGCCTTCTTATCAGGCAGATGCGCCATGACCCTCATCCCGGCTTGATAGCTGATTTGATCGCCTTAGAGGAGGGCAATGACCGCCTGTCGGAAGAGGAGCTTTTGGCGATGGTGTTCCTGCTGCTCTTTGCCGGTTTTGAGACGACGACGAACCTCATCTCCGGCGCGGTTTTGGCGTTGGAGCAGAACCCAGAGCAGAAGGCGTGGCTCTTTGAGGATTTCGACGCACGGATCGAGCGGGCTGGGGAGGAGCTGTTGCGGCATGTCTCATCGGTGGCTGGCACGAAGCCACGGATTGCCGCGCGGGATGTAGAGATTGACGGCTACCTCGTCAAGCGGGGGGAGAAGGTCATGGCCTTGCCCATCGCTGCGAACTACGACCCAAAGGTGTTTGAAAATCCTGCGGAATTGAACCTTAACCGGTTTCCAAATCCGCATCTATCGTTTTCAACAGGCGCGCATTTTTGCCTTGGGATGCAGTTGGCGCGGGTGGAGTTGCAGGAGGCGTTGCGCGCAGTCTACGCAGTTTATCCAAACTTGCGATTGGCGGCGGCAGAGCAGACCTATCACCGTCGCCCCGGGCATCGGACGTTGCAGGGTTTGCGGCTGCATTTAGCGTAAATTTGCGCAACGCTCGGTGGGTTCACGTGGAATTTGCCCTGATTCTGGTTAACGGCCTTAGAAACTTGTGATTTTGGGAATCACACCGCGTACACTGCGCGTACACACAGCGTACACATGCCGTGCACAGGTTTGCGTATTAATGGTGCGCACTGTGTGAAGTGTGGAGAATAGGTTAACGGAGGGTTGGAGCACGAAGAAGGTTGAGCTCTCCAATGCAGCTCACCTGTGATCCTTCGGTTTCATCCGGTCGGTTCTTTCGATGTCACCCCAAATCCTTCGGCACAATGAAATCTACGCAGGTGCCCTGACCGATCCGCACGTCGCCATCGAAGTCGATGACGGTGGTGGCGCAAGTGGGGTAGTCGCTGAACCGGCGGTGGGCAGGGCGGTTTTGGACGAGGCCGTGGGCCAGCATCGCGATGCCGGGGTTGTGGCCAATGACGCCGATGGTGTCGTCACTTTCTCGCAGGATCAGATCGAGGATCGTGTCAGGGCTCGCGTGATAGAGCGCGGGTTTGAAATCCACGGAGGCGTTGCAGCCCAAAGTGCCGAAAAGGAGCTCAGCCGTTTCGCGGGTGCGGGCAGCGTCAGAGACGAGCATTCGGTTGGGCGGGTAGTCCATCTTGCGCAGCCAGTTGCCAATGGTGGCGGAGGCTTTGCGACCCCGCTCCGTCAGGACACGCTGATGATCGTCCATCATGGGATCGTCCCAACCGGATTTGGCGTGGCGGATGAGGATAAGGCGTTTGGTCATAGAAAAGCGTCCATATGGAACTGTGCCTGAGCGGGGAGCCTTTTGCCAGCCCCCACGGGGCAGGCACGGCGGGCGCGGCAACCAGCGCTCATGCAATCGGTGCCGGCGTCTGAGGCGAGGTGGGTTTTGCATGCGGCCACGTCATAGCCGGTGGCAAAGGCATCCACGGGGCAGGCGGTGAGGCAGGGTGCGTCGCAGGTGAGGCAAGGTTTTGTGGCCGTCTCTGGCCCGACTTTTTGATCGGTCAGCAATGCACCACGGAACGACGTGAACAGCCCCGCGTCCTTATGCACCAGAAAAGAAATGGGGGAGGCCCAAACCGCGCCCGACCGCAGCGCCCATGTGTAGAAAGGTGAAAATGGCGGGCCATTTGACGGGAAGATCGCGGTGGTCTTTGTATCCGCCGCAACCGCCCCCAAGATGCGTTTGGACCAGCGGTCCATCGGGTTGGCAGCACCATCGCTGTATTCGGCGCTGGCGGAAAAGATGTGCCAAAACTCAGGCTCCATCGGGCTGATGAGCAGCGCGGATTGACCCTCAAACGGGCCGTCGTCGGGGGCGAGGGGGGCGGCACCGCTGACACTCAACCCAAAGGGGGTGAGGGCGGCGTTGATATCCGTGGTTAGCGGATTAATGAGCCTGCACCGTGATCGGTGAAAAGTTCGAGGAGGCAGGCGTTGGGCGCGCGTCCGTCGAGGATGACAACGGCGCGGACGCCTTCTTTGATCGCTTTGGTGGCCGTTTCCGTCTTGGGGATCATGCCGCCAGCGATCGTGCCATCTGCGATGAGGTCGGAGATTTTGAGGGCGTTGATCTCTGTCAGTACTGCACCGTCTTTGTCTTTGACGCCTTCGACGTCGGTGAGCAGCAGCAGACGGTCGGCCTTCAGTGCACCTGCAATGGCACCAGCGGCGGTGTCGCCATTGATGTTCATGGTTTTGCCGTAAGGCCCGACGCCCAAAGGCGCGATGACAGGGATCGCGCCTGCATTGAAGAGGTCTTGCAGGATTGTGGTGTCGACCGCGCTTGGGGTGCCGACAAGGCCGAGGGCGGGGTCGGCAATCTCACAAGTGATGAGGTTGGCGTCCTTGCCGGACAGGCCCACCGCTTTGCCACCTTCGCTGTTGATCGCTTGCACCAGCCGGTTGTTGACCTGACCGGAAAGGACCATTTCCACCACGTCCATTGTGGCTTGGTCCGTGACCCGTTTACCGTTCACGAACTCTGATTTGATATCGAGCTTGTCGAGCAGCGCGTTGATCATCGGACCGCCGCCGTGGACGATGACGGGGTTCACGCCCACTTGCTGCATCAGCACGACGTCGCGGGCAAACTCGGCCATCGCCTCATCACTGCCCATGGCGTGACCGCCCAGTTTGATCACAACCGTCGCGCCAGCGTAGCGCTGCATATATGGTAGTGCTTGGCTGAGGGTTTTGGCGGTGGCGGCCCAGTCCCGGTTCATGTCTTGCGTCCTCATGCGTCGATCCCTGCGATGATGGCGCGCAGGGTGGGTATTCCTTCGCCCTTCTCAGAACTGGTCATGATCAGCTCAGGGTAGGCTGCGGGGTGTTTTGACAGAGCCTTGCGCGTTTTGGCAAGGGCTTCGTCCAATGCGCCCTTTTTAACCTTGTCGATTTTGGTCATCACGACTTGGAAGGTCACGGCGGATTTGTCGAGGAGCGTCATGATCTCTTCATCCACCGCTTTGGCCCCGTGACGGGCGTCGATCAGCACGAAGACGCGGCGCAGGGTTTGCCGGCCGGAGAGGTATTGTTTGAGCAGTCGCTGCCATTTCTCAACGACTGCGACAGGGGCGTTGGCAAAGCCGTAACCGGGCAGGTCAACGACATAGATGTCTCCTGCGGTGAAGAAGTTGATTTCTTGCGTGCGGCCGGGGGTGTTGGACGCGCGAGCCAGCCCCTTGCGCCCCGTGAGCGCGTTGATGAGGGAGGATTTGCCGACGTTGGAGCGTCCGGCAAAGCAAACCTCCATCCTGTCAGGGTAGGGCAGGCCGTTCATCGCGACGACGCCTTTGAGAAACTCGGTCTCGCCTGCAAAAAGCAAGCGGCCTTTTTCCAAGGCGTCGGCGTCGGGCTCTTCGACGAGGGGGAAAGGTAGGTCCATCAAAGCACCTCAGCCATGTCATTGGTATTGATCTGGCCACCTTCGATAACCTTGGCATAGACACCGAAGTCTTGATGTCCAAAGCCATCGTTGAGCGCGGCGAGCGTGTCGGCGTCGCGTTGGCCGGTGGTGGGGTTGGCCATCGTGTGCTTGCAACGTTGGATGGGCTCGACGACCTCCAACACAGCCTCCCCAATCCTGATGCGTTCGCCGCACCAATCCAGTTCGTCCCACGCAGTGGGCCCGTCGATCCAGATGTTGCCACGCCAGCGGTCTTGCTCAAGTGGATGGCCGAACATGCCTTCAACCGCGTGGTGGCTGGCGTGGGTCATTATTGAAACGGTGGGGTAGTCCGTGTCGGTCATGCCCCGGTAGCCCACCTGTGCGAAGCTGACAGGCTGGCGTTGATCTGCGGGGCAGATCGGGGCGATCCAGTCTAGGAACCTTTGAAGGTGAGACGGCTCATCCGGCCAGAATGACAATTCGCCCAAGTGCGCGTGGTGGAGGGTGAGTGTCTTGGCACCTTCGTCCAGTTTGGCCCAGATGCCGGCAAGACCGGGCGTCAGAGCGCCGATCATGAAATTCCGACACATCACCCATTCGGGCGCATCCGCATCGAATTTGCTGTCTTTGTGACACACGGCCCAGTGCCGATCCCACGGCATGGTTTTGCCAGCTTCAAGCACGACGCTGTCGATGCGCTCGCGACCGTGGCTTTTGATCGGGTGGCGCCAAAGGGAGGCGACCTTGATCATCACTTGCCCTTGGATTTGGTGTCTGACGGCTCTGGCTTGGAGGCGCGTTTGAAGCTTTCGCGGATGTTGCCGAAGACGTCAGGCCGTGCCCCTTGGCTGGTCATGATCGCGTACTGCTGGATGAAGGTGATCACGTTGTTAGCGATCCAGTAGACGACGAGGCCGGAGGCGAAGCCGCCCAGCATGAACATGAAAACCCACGGCATCCATGCAAAGATCATCCGCTGGGTTGGGTCCGTTGGTTGCAGGTTCAGCTTTTGCTGAAGCCACATAGAGATACCCAAGAGCAGCGGCAAGATGCCGATGAAGAGAAGCGCCATCAGCGATGTTGGTTCTGGTGCCGCCCACGGCAGCAACCCGAAGAGGTTGAAGATGGAGGAGGGATCCGGTGCGGAGAGGTCTTTCAACCAGCCGAACCACGGCGCGTGGCGCAAGGCGATGGTGACGAAGATCACCTTATAGAGCGAGAAGAAGATCGGGATCTGAATGAGGATCGGCAGACAGCCAGAGGCCGGATTGACCTTGTTGTCTTTGTAGAGCTTCATCATCCCTTGCTGCATCGCTTGGCGGTCGTCGCCTGCGCGCTCTTTCAGCGCCTCCATCTCTGGCTGAAGTTCTTTCATCTTCGCCATGGAGACGTAGGATTTATAGGCCAGCGGCAGCACCAAAAGCTTGATCACAACGGTGAGCGCTATGATCGCCCAGCCCATGTTGCCGATGAGGGAGTTCAGCTGATGCAGGAGCCAATACATCGGCTTTGTCAGAAAGAAAAACCAACCCCAGTCGATGCTGTCGAGGAAGCCGGAGACGCCCGCGTTTTCATAATCGCGGATGGCTTCCCATTCCTTTGCACCGGCAAAAAGCTGCGTGGTGACGGAGGCGGTTTCTCCTGCGGCCACCTTGATCGCAGGTTGCACCGCTTCGGCCTGATAAATGTCGCGGTCAGCGATGTGGCGCACGACAGAACGGAAGGCGGTGGATTGATCTGGGATCAGCGTGGTCATCCAATAGTGGTCAGTCCAGCCGATCCAACCTTGTTGGGTGACTTCCTCACGGCCTTCGTTGGCCTCATAATCCACGATGTCGTCATAGTGGATCTCTGACAATTCACCATCAGTCATCCGCACAAGACCTTCGTGCAGGATAAAGAAGTTTTTCAGATCAGTGGGTTCACCATGACGACGCAAAAGGCCGTAGGGCAGGGCGCTGATCTCACCGCCATTGTTCTCAATGCTTTGCGTGATGGTGAACATAAACTCATCATCAACCGCGATAGTGCGACGGAAGATTTGGCCCGCGCCATTGTCCGACGCCAGTGTGATCGGGGTGGAGGGTGTGAGGGTTTCACCGTCTTCCAGCGTCCAGATCGTGTTCGGCGTTGGAGTTGCCTCAACGCCGACGTCGCCGATCCAACCAAAGGCCGCAAAATAGGCGTTTGCTTCGCCCTCCGGCTCTAAGAGCGTGACGGTGGGGGCTTCTTCATCCAGCGTCTCGCGATAGGTGGTTAGCGACAGATCGTCGATCCGGCCGCCAAGCAGGTTGATGGAGCCGGCAAGCTTATCGGTCAGGATATCGACGCGGCCAGCCTCCACGATTTCTTCGGTGACAGCGGTCTCGGTGGTGGCTTCTTCGGTGCCGGAGGACGGCAAACCAGCGTCAGCGGCTTCGGTCGCTGTGGCCTGATCGACCGGCTGTTGCTGAACCTCCTCCGGTGGGAACAGGGCGAACCAGACCAAAATCACCAAGAAACTCAACGCAGTAGCGAGGATTAGGTTTCTATTCTGCTCGTCCATCGAAGGAACCACCCGATTTGTAGAATTCGTGGGGTCGGTTCAACCTGTCTGGGGCCAAAAGGTCAAGGGCTTTCAGGGGTTTTGCCGTTCAACTCTAGCCCCACGAAATCAAAGAGTTTCGGGTCGAGGAGGTGGCTGGGGCGGGCGTTCATGAGGCTGCGGAACATCACTTGGCGGCGGCCGGGGTTGTTCTTTTCCCAACCGTCGAGGATTTGTTTGACCTGTTGGCGCTGAAGCCCGTCTTGCGAGCCGCAGAGATCGCAAGGGATGATGGGATAGTTCATTGCACGTGCGAATTTTTCACAGTCTTCTTCCGCCACATGGGCGAGGGGGCGGTAGACGAAGAGGTCGCCTTCTTCATTGACGAGCTTTGGCGGCATGGTGGCCAGACGCCCGCCGTGAAAGAGATTCATAAAGAACGTCTCTAAAATATCGTCGCGGTGGTGGCCTAGGACGACGGCGGAGCAGCCTTCCTCCCGCGCGATGCGGTAGAGGTTGCCGCGCCGCAGGCGGGAGCACATGGCGCAATAGGTGCGGCCTTGGGGCACTTTATCAACGACGATGGAATAGGTGTCTTGGTATTCGATGCGGTGCGGTACCTGCATCTTTTCCAGAAACTCTGGCAGGACGGTTGCTGGGAACCCCGGCTGTCCTTGGTCCAGGTTGCAGGCCAGAATGTCGACTGGCAGAAGCCCGCGCCATTTGAGCTCATGTAGTACGGCGAGCAGGGTATAGCTGTCTTTGCCACCCGATAGGCAGACGAGCCAGCGCGCATCGCGTTCAATCATGCCGTAGTGCTCGATCGCTTCGCGGGTATAGCGCACGATGCGTTTACGCAGCTTTTTAAACTCCGTCGTAGTTGGAGCCCCGTGAAAAAGCGGATGAATGTCGGTATTATCGTCGAGCATGAGATCGGCCTAGCGCTTGACGCCCCGAACGCCAAGAGGAAAGTGATGAAGTGTTTTGCTTGCCTGCCCCACGCCCACGACGATCACTATCCAAACTATGAGGTGCGGGTCATGGGCGCCACCCAAAGGAGCGACTTAGAGTTGCTGCGCACACGGGAGGCGCTGATCAATCGGGAGGATGACGAGGATGTCTATCTCGTCGGTGCGCCGTTCACTGTGTCTTGGGCAGGCGAAGGGGGGGGAAGCGGAGGACATTACTGTGCCTGCGGGCTTCATTACCGATCTGACCAGCGTACCGCCGATTTTTTGATTGTTTGTCAGCCGTGCCAGTCTGTGGTTGGAGGCGGCGGTGACACATGACTACCTATTCATCGCGTGGCAGTTGTTGGAGGGGCCCGGGCCGCGGGATTGCGATCGCAAGTTTGCCGATGATCTGATGTATGCGGGGATGAAGGCGGCGAAAGTCTCCGCCTGGCGGCGCTTGGCGATTTATTTGGCGCTGCGCGTTGGTGGGCGGTGGACGTATCAGCGAAACGGTGAGGGCGCCGCGAACTTCGGCGATGTAACCGACCCACGGTTGGAACATTTGGCGGCGATCCCATCGTCGGGTGGGCGCAAATGGTCTAGGTGCGGCTTTGGCGCGTATCAGTTAAAACGGAAAATCAAGATGCGTCTATTACTTGCCCTTGCTGCCCTGACCCTTGCCGCTTGTACTGGCAAGCCGTCTTTTGACGAATCATCCCTGAGCGATGAGAAGCTGAACCTAGAAGAGTTTTTCGACGGGGAATTGACAGCCTATGGTCAGTTTCAAGACATCTTGGGCACCGTCCGGCGCAGCTTTGTGGTCTCGATTGATGGCGACTGGGATGGGGAGCGGCTGCGGCTGGTTGAGGATTTTATCTATGAGGATGGCGCGACGGAGCAAAGGATTTGGACGTTGGTCAAAACAGGGCCGGACAGCTGGGATGGCACCGCCTCCGGTGTGATCGGCATCGCGACGGGTGTAGAGCAGGACAACCGGTTCAACTGGAAATACGAGATTGATCTGCCAGTGCCTTCTGCCGATGGCACGGTTGAAACGATACGCGTGACTTTTGATGACTGGATGTGGCTCTTGTCCGAGGATCGTTTGCTGAACCGTGCGTATGTGAAACGCTATGGCCTCGATATCGGGGATGTCATTATCACCTTTGAAAAGTAGCGCTTCTGCCGTTTGAGGGTTGCGCCTGCAAGTGAAGTGGACTTCTGTTTTAATATGAAGGCCCCCCCGCATTATCGCCCTTTTTGCCACCACGATCTTTTTCTCGGGGGCGTCCTTTGCTGCGATGACCCCATACCGCGCCATTGTCGGTGTGGAGACGCTGGGCCTCAGCAATGCGGCCTTTGGCCTGATCATCGCGCTGAATGTGATTGGCGGATTGCTGATTTCGGTGTTGCTGGGGTGGCTGTCGGATAACGTCAATGATCGGCGCATCCTTGCGCTTATCTGTGCGATCGGTGGTGCGCTGGGCTTTGTGCTGGTCTGGGGGCTTCGGACCCCTGTGGGCTATGCCACTGCCTTCTGTCTGCTGATCCCCTTTGGCAACGCGCTCTTCTCCCAGAGCTTTTCGATGTCGCGGGCGTTTTATGATCGGGAGGAGCCGGATCGGTCGCAGTTGATGATGTCGTTCCTGCGGACAGGCTTCACGCTGGCATGGATCGGTGTGCCGCCGCTGGCGGGGTGGTTGGCGGCGTCGCAGTCGGCCTATGCCGTATTCGGGATTTCGGCAGTGGCGCATGTCGGGTGCTCCATCGCTATTGTGCTTTTGTGGACCGACCCACGGTCAAAGGTTGGGGTGCCGAAGGGCGACAATGCACCCGCCGAACGGCCTAAGGGTGCCGCGTGACAAATGGTTTGGCATTCTAGGTGTGACGCTGTCGGCAACGGCGTTACAGCTCAATATTAGTGTACTACCTTTGTTGATCGTCAGCGACATGAGCGGGACATTGACGCAGGTGGGCATCCTGTCAGGTGTCGCAGCGGCGATAGAGGTGCCGGTGATAATCGGTTGGGGGTGTCTGGCGCTGCGCTGGCGCAAAGAACGCATCCTCGGCATCTCCTCGGCTGTGTTTGCGGCGTATTTTGTAGGCGTGGTTTTTACAGGATCGTTTGTCGAGCTGTTGGCCCTGCAAGTTTTGGCCGCCATCGCCATTGCCGCGATCTTGAGCATCAACATCAGCTATTTGCAGGAAGCCATTCCCGGGTGGGTTGGGTTGTCGACGTCGCTTGTTGACGTGACAACCATCGCTGCGTCTTTGACCGCAGCCGCCATTTTCGCATTGAATCCGTTGGAGGGATACGCGCTGCTTATGATGGTCGCAACAGCGATCAGTTTGATTGGCGTGGGCGCATTTGTCGTGGCGCGGAGGTTGTCGGCTTAGATCAATCCGGCACGTTGTCGATGCCGGATCCGCCCCATGGGTGGCAGCGGGCGATGCGGCGGAGGGTGAGGTAGGTGCCTTTGATCCCGCCGTGTTTTTCGAAAGCTTCCAGAGAATAGGCTGAACAGGTGGGTTGATAGCGGCAGCCGTGGCCGACCCACGGGCTGAAGAGCAGGCGGTAGGCGACCACGGGGCGCGATAGGATGTAGGCGAGGGGGGTCATGCGTGAATCTTGCCCAAGGCGCGGGCGAGGTCGGATTTGAGTTGCTCGAACGGAAGTGTCGCTGTCGCGTCTTTCCGGCCCACGAGCACATAATCCCAGCCGTCTTGCCCATGCGTTGGCAGCACGAGGCGGGCAACTTCGCGCAGACGCCGTTTGGCGCGATTGCGGGCGACAGCGTTGCCGACTTTTTTGGAGCAGGTGAAGCCAACGCGGATGCTCTCTGCCTCCCCCTCCGCGCGTTTGCGGGCTTGCAGGTGGATGCCGGGGGTGCCGTGTCGTTTGGCTTTGGAACAAGCGACAAAATCGCTGCGTTTTGTCAAAACTTCCACAAAAACAGAAACCGCCGGCGCGCCATTGTCGGGTGCAGCCGGCGGTTTCATTGTATTCTGGTCCAGTTGGGTGCTTATGCGCTCAGCTTTGCACGACCTTTGGCGCGGCGCGCGTTCAGGATCTTGCGGCCAGCTTTTGTCGCCATGCGGGCGCGAAAACCGTGGCGGTTCTTGCGAACCCGGTTGGAAGGTTGGAACGTGCGCTTCATCGCGTGCTCTCCGGATTAGTGGCCAAACCTATCAAAGATTCGAAGCCGATCAACGTATCAGACCTGTCCTTTAGTGGGGCAATAGGAGCCTGTCAACGCGGTCAGAGGCGGAAAATTGCAACAAACGCCGGTTTCCGCAACGGTGAAATGTTACAGTTTGTGATCAATCGCCTTATGAAACTGAAATGGAACCCACGCATTCTTCAACGGAGCGTGAGCGGGGTATGCAGCAATGCGGTTCCGGTTCATCTAGGCTCTACCCGATAGCCTCCCAAGCACGGAAGAGATGACAACGGTGACTGAACAGAAACAAAACCCGTGGATCCGCCGACTGCCCCTGATCATCATTGGCTTGGTGACCATTTTAGGTGCGATTTATTTGCGCGATTATTTTACATTTGACGCGCTGCGCGACAATCGTGAGGCGCTCCTGTCCTTCCGTGATAACAATTTCATCCTGACCGTTGCGGTCTTCACTCTGGCCTACGTCGTGATTGTGGCCTTCTCTCTCCCAGGGGCGACGATTGCGACGCTGACGGGCGGGTTCCTTTTTGCGACTTTCCCAGGGACGCTCTTCAACGTGACGGCAGCGACCATCGGCGCGACGGCGATCTTTCTAGCGGCGCGCTGGGGCTTTAGCGAGAAACTGGGCGCGCGATTGGAAGGCTCCGAAGGGGTCGTCAAGAAGATCAAGGATGGCATTGATGAATACCAATGGTCGATGCTGTTTCTGATCCGCCTTGTGCCGGCAATCCCATTTTTCTTGGCGAACCTTATTCCATCGTTTTTGGAGGTGCCGCTGCGCCGCTTCGTCATCTCAACCTTCTTTGGCATTATGCCTGGAACGATTGTCTACACCTCTGTCGGTGCGGGACTGGGCGAAGTGTTTGAGCGCGGCGAGACGCCAAACCTGGGCATCATTTTCGAACCCGCGATTTTCCTGCCGATCCTTGGCTGCTGTGCTTTGGCGACCCTCCCTATTTTGATCAAAGCCCTGCGTGGTAAGAAAGGCATTTAAGCTATGAACCGGATTAAGACGGATATTTGCATCATTGGTGGCGGCTCTGGCGGTCTGTCGATTGCGGCGGGTGCGGTACAGATGGGGGCGAAGGTTGTCCTTTTGGAAGGTCATAAGATGGGAGGCGACTGCCTGAACTATGGCTGTGTTCCATCCAAGGCACTGATCGCGTCCGCCAAGAAAGCCTACGCAATGAGCCATGGTGGTGAACTGGGCGTTGCGGATGCAAAGGCGAAGGTCGATTATGCCGCGGCCAAAGATCACGTCGCGGATGTGATTGCGACGATTGAGCCGCACGATTCGCCTGAGCGGTTCGAGGGTTTGGGTGTCAATGTGATCCAAGAGTACGGGCGCTTCATCTCCAAGACCGAAGTGCAGGCGGGCGACACGATCATCGAGGCGCGTCGCTTTGTGGTCGCAACAGGCTCCCGCCCGTTTGTCCCGCCCATCCCCGGGTTGGAGGATGTGAACTATTACACGAACGAAAACATCTTTGATCTGCGCGATCAGCCGAAGCATTTGATCGTTATAGGCGGGGGCCCAATCGGGCTTGAGATGGCTCAGGCCCATGCCCGGTTGGGTTCGAAAGTCACCGTGATTGAAGGGATGAAAGCGCTGGGCCGCGATGATCCTGAATTGGCGGCGATTGCGCTGGACAGCTTGCGGGCTGAAGGGATCGAAATCCTGGAAGAGACACCGGCAGAGCGGGTATCCTCTGGCAAGGCCGGTATAACGGTTCACACGCCCAATGGAGATGTCACCGGCACCCACCTGTTGATGGCCGTGGGGCGACAGGTGAATATCGAAAAGCTGGATCTGGATGCAGGTGGTGTGGTCTATGACCGCAAAGGTCTGAAAGTAGGCGATAACCTGCGGTCTGTCACCAACAAGAAGGTCTGTGCCGCGGGAGATGCGGCGGGTGGTCTGCACTTCACCCATGTCGCGGGTTATCATGCGGGCTTGCTGATCCGGTCGATGCTGTTTGGGTTGCCAAGAAAGCAGCGTACTGATCACATTCCGTGGGCGACGTATATTGAGCCTGAGATGGCCCACGTAGGCCTGTCGGAAACGGATGCCCGTAAGAAATATGGCGGTGCGCTCGACGTTGTGCGGTTCAATTACGACGGCAACGACCGCGCGATTGCGGAACGCAAAACCACCGGCATGATTAAAGTGATGGTTGTCAAAGGCAAGCCTGTGGGGGCTTCCATCATCGGGCATCTGGCGGGTGAATTGATTGGCATGTGGGCGATGGCGATTGCCAACAAGATGAAGATGTCAGCCATTGCCAACACGGTTTTGCCCTATCCGACCATTAGTGAGGTTAACAAACGCGCGGCGGGCGCCTATTTTAGCCCGAAGCTGTTTGAAAGCGACCGTGTGAAATTTGTCGTTGGATTTGTCCAACGCTGGCTTCCGTAATAGATCGCCGGGGGAGTGCGAGCATGAATTCACTTTCAGGTCGTTTCCTGATTTTGACGATCATCTTCGTGATGTTGGCCGAGGTGTTCATCTTTGTCCCCTCCGTTGCGCGGTTTCGGGCAGACTATCTGCTGGATCGATTGGAACGGGCGCAGATTGCATCTCTGGCCCTTGAAGCCGACGACATGATCAGTCCCGCACTCGAAGCGGAGCTTTTGGAGAATGCTGAGGTGTTCAACGTCGTGCTAAGGCGCGATGAAATCCGCCGTTTGGCGTTGTCCTCCCCGATCCCGCTGCCGATCTACTACAGCTATGACCTGCGCGATCCGCCTGCGATGACGCTAATCCGCGATGCGATCATGACGCTGCTGGACCCAGAGGATCACGTGGTCCGTGTCATCGGCAATCCGGTGCGGGATGGCGGGCTGCTCATCGAAGTGACGATGATGCAGAAGCCGCTGCGCGATGCGATGATTGACTATGGCCAGAACATTCTGTTGCTCTCTGCCGTCATCTCAGTCATCACAGCTGTGATGCTGTTCGTGGCAGTGCAGTTCTTCTTGGTGCGTCCTATCAAAGGCGTGGTGGATCATATGCAACGCTATGCCTCCGCCCCAGAAGATGCTCGTCGGATTATTGAACCGTCAGCAGGCGTGCGGGAGTTGAGGGACGCGGAAGAGGCGTTGCAATCCATGCAGACGCAGTTGACCGGCGCGTTGAAGCAAAAAGAGCGGTTGGCCCAGCTTGGCGGTGCGGTGGCGAAGGTGAGTCACGATCTGCGCAACATCTTGACCTCTGCCCAGCTTTTCACCGACCGCATTGAATCCTCTGACGATCCGCTGGTGAAACGGATGGCGCCAAAGCTTGTGAATTCGATCACGCGGGCGGTGAACCTTTGCGAGACGACCTTGGCCTTTGGGCGGGCGGAGGAGCCTGCACCAACGCTGAACCTGATAACCTTGCGCCCTGTGGTGTCAGATGTGCTGGACAGTGAGCAGCTGGCGGTTGGCGCCGAAGAGATCGCTTTCAATAACGAGGTGCCGGCAGAGCTGACCCTGCGCGGCGACATTGAGCAGCTTTTCCGTGTCATCAACAACCTTGTGCGCAACGCCCGCCAAGCGATTGTGGCGACACATCAACTGGGGGAGATAGCGGTGAAAGCGTGGGAGGATGATCGCGCATGGTTCATCACCGTCTCCGACACGGGGCCAGGGTTGCCGCAGAAAGCGCAGGATCATCTGTTCCAGCCGTTTCAAGGTGGGGTGCGCAAGGGGGGCACAGGGCTTGGCATGGTGATCTCTGCCGATTTGGTGCGTGGGCATGGTGGCACCTTGGAATTGGAGCGGACAGATGAGACCGGTACCGTGTTTTCCATCCGTTTGCCGAAAGAGGTGCGCGCGCAAACAGTGATTGGGTAAGAAACTTTGTCTTACCTCTTGCATCACCCCTAAGCAGGGTCTAAATCGCTCCTCACGCGGATTGGTAGCTCAGCTGGATAGAGTACTTGACTACGAATCAAGGGGTCGGGGGTTCGAATCCTCCCCAGTCCGCCATTTTCCCTTTATTCAATCGAATGCGCGAACCGGTCGTGAGACTAGGTCGTAAAGCCGCGCGTGAGGGTGCGCCGCCTTGGGTTTCGGAGGAGAGCGCCTCCGCCAAGGCTACGCGGCGGTTCACGTTCAATTTGGTGAAGGTTTGGCGTAAGTGACTCGAGATCGTGTGCGGGCTGATTGGGTGGTCTTCGAGTTTTTTGTTCTGCAGAATTGATCGTCGACTTTAGGGCTTTTTTGACGGCGCAAAGTGTTGCGGCTGCAGGTGTAGACGTTCAGACTTTGAGGGGTTTGAGTCGACGGAGAATTGCACCCAATTCCAAAAGTTGTGGACCTAAGGGGCTGGTTTTGCGCCAGATCATGCCGATGCGTCGGTGAGGACGGTTAGCGGAAAATTGCGCTATTGACAGACCCGCTTGCTGAAGCTCGAGGGGGATTGCCATCTCTGGCAGCAGGGTAAGGCCTAATCCGGCCCTGACCATTTGGACGAGAGTGGAGAGTGATGATCCTTCCATGATGAAATTCGAAGCAGATGGACGCAGATCGCAGAACTCAAGGGCTTGATCGCGGAAACAGTGACCTTCTTCGAGAAGCAGAAGTTTCATCTTTTGCAGCTTGTCTGGGCTTGGGACAGGCAGATTGGCGTCGCGTTTGGGGCGGACAAGGACGAACTCTTCATCAAAAAGGGCGAACTCTTGCAGCGACGGTTCCGAGATCGGGAGCGCGGCGATGATGAAGTCGAGGCGGGACTCAAGCAGGTCTTGGACCAGTGATTTTGTCACAGATTCACGCGGTTGCAGGTCAAGGTCGGGGTATGTCGCGCCGAGTTTCTGGATGATCGAAGGGAGCAGGTAGGGTGCGATGGTGGGGATCACGCCAAGGCGCAGCGCCCCTTTCAACGACCCTTCGGAGGAGCGGGCGAGAGCCGCCATTTCTTCCACATCGCTCAGGATTTTGCGCGCGCGGGTCAAAAATTCCTCCCCCAAGGTTGTCAGTTTGATCTTGCGGGAGGTGCGTTCGACGAGGGGCGCCCCGAGCATCGTCTCAAGCTCTTTAATCTGAACGGAGAGGGCGGGTTGAGAGATGGCGCAATCTTCTGCCGCGCGGCCAAAGTGACCAAAACGGGCTAGTGCGTCGAAATAGCGGAAGTGTTTGAGGGTCAGGTTAATCATAACCTCAAACTATCAAGTCATTAACTTTTTCCAATTGGAATTTATCGTGCGGCTCACGTAGTTTTGCACCCGAGTACACACCCCAATTTCAGGAGACATGATATGGACGGCGACAACATGCGCGGTATGGGCGGCTGCCCCGTAAATCACGGTGGCAATACCGCGATGGACAAGCCCGTCACCAAATGGTGGCCGAATGCGCTGAACCTAGACATTTTGCATCAGCATGGTGCGCGGACAAATCCTATGGACGCCGACTATGATCATCGCGAAGCGGTGAAGCAGCTGGATTACGAGGGTGTCAAAGCAGACGTCAGAGCCCTGATGACAGACAGCCAAGACTGGTGGCCTGCGGACTGGGGGCACTATGGCGGTTTGATGATCCGTTTGGCGTGGCATTCTGCTGGGTCTTACCGAATGCAGGACGGTCGTGGTGGCGCTGGATCGGGCAACATTCGTTTCGCGCCGCTGAACTCTTGGCCGGACAACGCCAGCCTTGATAAAGCGCGTCGTCTTTTGTGGCCTGTGAAGAAGAAGTACGGCAACGCGCTGTCATGGGCGGACCTTATCATTTTGGCGGGCAACATGGCTTATGAGTCGATGGGTCTGAAGACCTTCGGCTTTGGCTTTGGTCGCGAGGATATTTGGGGCCCTGAGACGGATGTGTATTGGGGATCAGAAAACGAATGGCTCGCGCCATCTGAAAATCGTTATGGTGATCTGAGCGATGCCTCCACCCTCGAAAACCCACTGTCTGCGGTTCATATGGGTCTGATCTACGTGAACCCGGAAGGGGTGAACGGCAATCCTGACCCAGCGCGGACTGCGCTGCATGTTCGTGAGACATTCGCGCGGATGGCGATGGATGATGAAGAGACAGCGGCGCTGACCTGTGGTGGTCACACTGTGGGAAAGGCGCACGGTGGCGGCGGTCATGCCGATGAAATCGGTGTTGAGCCGGAAGGCGCCGCGGTTGAGGCGCAGGGCTTTGGCTGGGCCAACCCAGGACATCTTGGCAAAGCGTCAAATGCCTTCACCAGCGGGATCGAAGGCGCGTGGACGAAAGAGCCCACAAAGTTCGACATGGGGTATTTTGATTACCTCTTTGGCTATGAGTGGGAGCTGACAAAATCGCCTGCTGGGGCAAACCAGTGGACGGCCGTTGACATGCCAGAGGATGAGAAGCCTTTGGACCCATCTGACCCCTCCGGTCGCGCGATGCCGCTCATGACGGATGCGGACATGGCGATGAAGGTTGATCCGATCTACAACGAGATCTGCCAGCGTTTTAAAGCTGATCCTGCCTACTTCGCCGACACCTTCGCACGGGCGTGGTTCAAGCTGACTCACCGCGATATGGGCCCACGGGCGAACTACTACGGTCCTGACGTGCCAGCGGAAGACCTGATCTGGCAGGATCCGATCCCTGCGGGCAGCACCAGCTATGACGTGGCTGCGGTCAAAGCCAAGATCGCGGACAGCGGCCTGACATCGGCAGATCTGATTGCGACCGCTTGGGACAGTGCGCGGACCTTCCGCGGTTCTGACAAGCGGGGCGGTGCCAATGGCGCGCGCATTCGTTTGGCGCCGCAAAAGGACTGGGCTGGCAATGAGCCGAAGCGTCTGGCGAAGGTGTTAGGCGTCCTTGAGCCGATTGCGGCTGAAGCAGGTGCGTCTGTTGCAGATGTGATTGTGCTAGGTGGCAATGTTGGGCTTGAGCAGGCGATCAAAGCCGGTGGTCATTCCGTGGAGGTGCCGTTTACAGCAGGTCGCGGTGACGCGACAGAGGCGCAGACAGATGCCGATAGCTTTGGCGTCTTGGAGCCAGTCGCTGACGGGTTCCGTAACTGGCAAAAAGATCAGTATGCCGTATCCGCAGAAGAGATGATGCTGGATCGGGCACAGCTGATGGGTCTGACAGCGGCAGAATTGACTGTCTTGATCGGCGGTCTGCGGGTCGTGGGTGCGAACTACGGCGGTGGCAAAGACGGTGTTTTTACCGATCGTGAAGGGGCGCTGACCACAGACTTCTTTGTGAACCTTGTTGACATGGCCAACAGCTGGCATCCGATTGATGATTGCAGCTATGAGCTGCGCGATCGTGCCACTGGCGCCATCAAGTGGACTGCGACGAGCGCTGATCTGGTGTTTGGATCAAACTCCATCCTGCGGGCCTATGCAGAGGTTTATGCGCAAGACGACAACCAGGAGAAGTTTGTGAATGACTTTGTCGCGGCTTGGACGAAAGTGATGAACGCGGATCGGTTTGATCTGGTCGCTTAAGCGCAGGTCCTAAACGTGGGAAGGGCCGGGCGGTGTGATCCACCGCCCGGCCTTTTCTATTGCGTTATGATTTCCGGCCCCATGACCGCGTTGGGCAGGGTCGTTGATATGGCCGGAATGTAAGTGACCATGATCAGGAAGATGAACATGATACCCAAGAACGGCAGCGCCGCGCGGACCACGCCCATCATCGACATATTGGCCACGCCTGCAGTCACGAAAAGGTTGAGACCGACAGGCGGTGTAATCATCCCAATCTCCATATTCACGACCATGATAATCCCGAGGTGAATGGGGTCGATGCCAAGCTCAATCGCTATTGGGAACACCAAAGGTGCCACGATGACAAGGAGGCCCGACGGCTCCATAAACTGACCACCGATCAGCAGGATCACATTGACCATGATCAGGAAGGCCACGGGGCCAAAGCCGAAGGACAGCATGGCTTCTGTGATCTTCTGCGGGATCTGCTCGTCCGTGATGACGTGCTTGAGCAGAAGCGCATTGGCGATCACGAACATCAAAGTGATGATCAGCTTGCCTGCATCGCGCAGCGTGCCCATCGTGTCAGGATGCCAGACGGCGGTGATGAGCGTGTGGGGCTTGCGAAACAAGCTTTGACCGCCCGCCAGTGGACCTACATCACGGTAGATAAAGCAGGCCGCGATATAGGCATAGACGGAGGCGACAGCCGCCGCTTCTGTAGGTGTGAAGATTGCGCCTGTGACGCCGGGGATGCCGTAGATGCCTACCATGATGATCACAATCAGCAGCAAGCCCCAGATAGCAGCGCGGAAGCTGGCAAAGATCTCTCCCCAGCCTGCGAATTCACCCTTTGGCATGTCTTTGAAGCGGGCCATGACATAGATGCCTATCATCAGCATGAAGCCAGCCATCAGACCTGGGATAACGCCGGCAAGGAACATTCGGCCGACTGAGACTTCAACCGCGGCGGCATAAACCACCATCACGATGGACGGTGGGATCAGGATGCCCAAGGTGCCTGCGTTGGCAATGACACCGGCTGCAAACTCTTTCGTGTAACCAACCTGCCGCATGGCGGCGATGACGATCGTACCGATCGCCACCACCGTCGCGGGGGAGGACCCGGAGAGGGCCGCGAAAATCATGCAGGCAAGAACACCTGCAATCGCCAGACCACCGCGCAAGTGTCCAACCAGCGCAATAGAGAAGCGGATGATGCGTTGGGCGACGCCGCCCGTAGACATAAAGCTCGACGCCAGAATGAAGAACGGGATGGCGAGCAAGGTGGAATGCCCTTCAAACGCTTCAAAAAGGGTCTGAGCGACCGATGCCAAGGAAGTGTCAGAGAATGCCAAGAGGAAGACGATGGACGAAAAGCCAAGGCTAATCGCGATTGGAACGCCGATCAACATCAGGCCAATCACCATCGCAAAGAGAAGTATGACTTCCATTAGGCGGCGTCCTCCAATTTCTTGGCCGCCTCAGCGACGTCGTCTTCTGCTTCGTGGCTGACGATTAGCATCTGCTGTTCGCCGCGCCAAACGCGCAGGCCAACTTGAACAAAGCGGATCACCAAGAGCAGCGCGGAAAGCGGCATCACGATATAGGGCACCACTTTCGGCAGTTTTTCGTATTCAAACCCTTCGTTAAATACGGTCTCCAACCAGCGCATGAATAAAGGGATCGGGATGTCTTGTGTTTCGTACCAGCCTTGGCCGCGGACCTCTTCAAGGCCCGTTGGGAACCAGCGTCCAGTGGTGGGGTAAAGGTTGGCGTACGGGGCCCAGTAGTCCCACGACCCTTTGAGCAGCAGCAGAGAGTAGGTGAGGCAGACCGCCACCACGATCAGCGCCATAACGCGCTGGGCAGGCGGCGGGGCTGCATTGACCACAGCGTCGACGCCGAGGTGTAGCGTTTTCTTCACCGCGTAGCTGGCGCCCAGAAGGACGAGCCAAGCGAAGAGAAAGACCGTAAGTTCTAACGCGTAAAAGATGTTTGCGTTGAATACGTATCGCGCGACGACGTTGGCGAATGTGAAGCCTGTCATCACTACCAAGATGATGGCAATAAGCGTCTCTTCCAGCTGGTCGATGCGGCTGATCGGGCCCGTTTGAGCAACCATGACTGTCCCCGGTGGTATTAGGTTGCGGGCGCCGCCTGATCGCAGCGCCCGCCTGTCTTGACCAAATGGTGGCTAGTTCACCATTGCATTGATTGCCTGCGCGGCATCAATGTTTTCTTGGCCTACGTCGTCAGCGAATTTGGCCCAAACAGGCTTCATCACTTCGACCCATTCCATACGCTCTTCTGCAGTGAGCTGACGCACAACGCCACCTGCTGCGATGATCGCTTCTTTGGCTTCTTCGTTCACGGCTGTGGATTCGGCGTTCCGTGTTTCTGTCACTTCAGCAACGATCGTCAGGAACTGCTCACGCACGTCATCTGGCAGACTTTCGAGCCAGTCAATATTGGTGACCAGAAGATAATCGATGATGCCGTGGTCGGTCTGAGTGACGCCGTCCTGCACTTCGAAAAACTTTTTACCATAGATGTTGGACCAGGTGTTTTCCTGACCGTCCACAACACCCTGCTGCAGAGCGCCGTACACCTCGGAGAAGGCCATCTTCTGTGGCGAGCCACCGATGGCCTCCATCTGCGCGACAAGCACGTCAGAGGATTGTACGCGGAACTTGAGACCATTTGCGTCGGATGGGCTGACGAGTGGGACGTTGGCCGACATCTGCTTCATACCGTTGTGCCAGTACGCCAGACCCTGAAGGCCGCGGCGCTGCATGCTGTCGAGCATAGCCTGCCCTGCGTCGGATGCTTGGAATGCCTCAACCGCGTTGATGTTGTTGAACATAAACGGCAGGTCGAAGATGCGGAATTGCTTGGTGAACTTTTCGAATTTGGACAGCGATGGTGCTGCAAGCTGAACGTCGCCCTGCAACATTGCTTCGAGCACTTTGTTGTCGTTATAGAGTGTGGAGTTCGGGAAGACCTCCATACACATTGTGCCGTTCATCTCTTCGTTGACGCGTTCTGCAAGCAGGGTTGCCGCGATGCCTTTCGGGTGCTTGTCTGTGTTTGTCACGTGGCTGAACTTGACGACGATCTCGCCATCGTCACACGCAGCAGATGCGACGGACGGGACAGCAATGACTGCCGCCATGCAGGCAGCCTTCAGATATTTGTTCATGATTTTTCTCCTAGTTGGGCGCTCCTCCACGCCAATACAGGTATAAATAAAGCTGGGGGCGCTGCGATCAACCAGCAGATTTCCGAAGAACGGGCCCAAAACGTCGCGGCCGCAATGGCTGATGTTTTGGAAGACCCTGCGCGGATCACGGCGGTGACTGGGGTTGCGGCCACGGAATTCTTGCCAGAATTTGCGCCCAACGATCGGCGTCAAAGGCGGGTTGCGATATTTGCGCGTGATTGTCCGACATCCTGAACGACGTGCGGGTCACGCGCGTAATCGACTGCCCTCAGGATCATAAAGCGGCACTGAGGCGAAACGTGCTGAAACCTTTATCCCAATCACATCGACGATAACTGCTGCGGAAAGGGGTACATCGGCGTCAACAAAGGCCAGTGCAATATTGGCGTCCACGCGGTGTCCAAAGTCACCTGAGGTGACGGTTCCCACAACCTCCCCGTCGAGCTCGACACTGGCGCCGGCATGCGCTGCGGCCTGATCGTTGTCGAGCATGAGGGTGCGCAGGGTTTTTGTTGGGACATTGGCGTCTCTGGCGCGCAAGGCCTCGCGCCCAATGAAATCGCCTTTGTCCATCTTCACAAGACGGTCCAAGCCCGTCTCATAAGGGTCGAATTCGGTCAGCAGATCGGCTTTCCAATGCAGATAACCTTTCTCCAACCGCATGGATTCGACGGCCCTTGATCCGAAAAGCCTCAGATCAAAGGCTTCCCCTGCCGCGCGCAAAGCGAGGTAGGCCGCATAGAGCTGCGCGTTGGGGACATGGATTTCGTATGCCAACTCGCCGGAAAAGCTGACCGCCATGACGACGGTGGGAGCAATGCCAACGAAACACTCCCGCACGGACAGCCACGGGAACGCCTCCTTCGACCAATCCGCGCGACTGACGGCGGAGAGCACCTCGCGCGCCCGTGGCCCAGCCAGCAAAAGGATTGTGTCAGTATTGGTGCGGCTATCAATTCGCACATCCTGCCCCGGTTGGAGGTGCGCACGCAGCCAATCCATGTCGTGCCCTTCGGAGGCGGCGGCCGACCCGTACCAGACCCGTCCATCCGGTAGATTGGCAATCGTCGCTTCCGATTTGATCTTTCCTTGATGGTTGAGCAGGTAGCCCAGCCCAACGCGGCCCTTAGTCTTTGGCACAGCGCCGCAGACCATGCGGTCGAGGAAGCTATGCACATCTTGGCCAGTTAGTTCGAAGCGGTTGAAGCCGTTCACCTCTGTCAGGCCAACGGCGGATTGTATGTGGAGGACATCGTTTCGCACGATGTCGAACGTGTTGTTGAAGCGGAAGCTGTGGTTCTCTTCAAAGCCATCTGTGGGCTTTATATAGGCCAAGCGTTCCCAGCCGTTAACAACGTCAAAGACCGCACCCTCCGCCGCCAAAATGGGGGTGAGGGGCGTTGTCTTAATCGGGCGACCGGCAGGGCGGTGCTCATGCGGGAAGTGGAACCGAAATTCGTTTTGATAATCTTCGATGGCTTTCAGCGCGGTCAATTCAACGTTGCCGTGACCGGTGAACCGGCGGGGGTCGAGACACCACGTGTCATAGCACGCTTCCCCATGTACGATCTGTTGCGCCAAGAGCCAGCCATGTCCGCCGCCTTCACCCAATCCGGCCCGTAAACCAATGATGCAAAAGGCGTTGCGCTTGCCTGGGATTGGCCCGATGAGTGGGGCGCCATCGATAGTGTAGGTGATTGGGCCATTGACCACTGTGTGAATGCCCGCTTCCATCAGCGCAGGCATCCGCTCAAAGGCACCTTCTAACACGTCTGTGACACGGTCGAGGTCGTCTGGACAAAGCGCGTTTGTGAAGCTGGGATCGATGCCATCCATGCCCCATGTTTTGCAGTCTTGCTCATAAAACCCGAGCAGCAGGCCATTCTTTTCTTGGCGGCAGTAATAGTCGCTGATCGGGCAGCGGAGCAGGGGCATCCGGTGGCCTGCATCACGGATCGCGGGGATTTCTTCTGTGACGAAATACTGATGCTCCATCGACATGACAGGGTGATGCACGCCCATCATCGCGCCCACTTCATTCACGCGGTAGCCGCATGCATTGACTATAATATCGCAATCGATCGAGCCTTTGGTCGTCTCAACGGTCCATGTATCGTCCGCATGCTGGGTGAGGCCGGTCACTTCCGTATGGCGATAAACCTCCGCCCCGGCTTTGCGCGCGCGGCGGGCGAGCGCTTGGCATAGTTGGGCCGGATCAATGTCGCCGTCCATTGGATCCCAGAGTCCGCCGATCAGATTGTTGGTGGAAATTAATGGGTGGCGGCGCGCACATTCGGCAGCGTCAATCACCTCAAACGTTACATCCATCCCCCGCGCCATGGAGGAGAAATGGCGATAACCGTCCATCTGCGCTTCGGTATTGGCAAGGCGGATACCGCCGTCGCCGTGGTGGTAATTGATGGGATATTCGGGATCGTTAGCCAGTTCTTGATAGAGGCGGATCGAATGTGATTTGAGGCCGACCATCGTTTGGTTCATGCCAAAATTCGTCACCTGTGCGGCGGAGTGCCATGTGGTCCCGCTGGTGAGCTCATCCCTTTCGATGAGCACCACATCTGTCCATCCCTCTTGGGTCAGGTGGTAGAGGGTAGAGCATCCGGCGATGCCCCCGCCGATGATTGCGACTTTGGTGCGACTCTTCATGCGGTTTGGTCCTTGGTCTTCGTCTAGTCTAGAAAGAGTTTTCCAGTTCCCCTTTGCCGGTCAACACGTCTGGTTGACCTTTGGGTTTTTGAAACGGAGTATTCGGGATTTTTGAAAGTAGCATGCCGCTCTTGCGCGGTGTGGCGAGAGGTGCATTGCTAAGATCATGACGACGAGACGATCCCGCGGTGGCCGTGAGGCACGAAAAGCGCGCCGCGCGGCCAAACCCGCAACCAACCCCGCACCGCCCGGGGCGCTTGGTGGGCGGTATCAGCCGCTGACGGACGCGGAGATCCAAAACATCTATGAGACCGCCCTCCGTCTCTTGGCGGAACTGGGCATGGGGGAAGTGCCCGCGCGATTGTGCGATCTGTTCGTGGCGAACGGCGCGGTTGAACGTGGGGAACGTGTTCTCTTCCCGCGTGCGATGGTGGAAGATGCGATTGCTGCCGCTCCCAAAACCTTCACCTTTCACGGCCGCGATCCCGAACGGTCTTTTGAGGTTGGTGGTGATGCGGTGCATTTCGGGACAGGGGGTGCCGCGGTTCAGACTTTGGATTTGGAGACTGGGCTGTACCGTCCGTCGACCCTGAAGGACTTGCATGACTTCACGCGGTTGCAAGACACGCTTGATAACGTGAGTTGGTTCACTCGCTGCTGTATCGCAACGGACGTGCCGGATATTTTTGATCTGGATGTGAACACGGCTTATGCCCTGATGCGCAACACAACGCGGCCCGTAGCGACAGCGTTTACAGTGGCGGAGAATGTTGCGCCGATTGTCGACCTTTTCGATATTGTGGCAGGTGGTGAGGGCGCGTTTTCAAACCGTCCCTTCGTCAAAGCGCATATTAGCCCTGTCATCTCGCCCATGCGATTTGGGGAGGATGCGGTCGATGTCACGTTCGAATGCATTGCTAACAACATCCCTGTTTCTTGCATCACAGCGGCGCAAGCAGGGGCGACGGCGCCAGCGACGCTCGCAGGATTTCTGGCGCAATCACTGGCGGAGACGTTGGCAAGCCTCTTGATGGTGAACACAATCAAGCCAGGGCATCCGATGGTGTTTTCCAACTGGCCTTTTGTCATCGACCTCAGGACCGGTGCTTTTGCCGGTGGCGGAGGTGAGACGGCCTTGCTCAACGCCGCATCCTCGCAAATATCCAATTGGCTTGGATTGCCGTCAGGGGTCGCGGCATCAATGGCGGACGCCAAGGCGATTGATGCGCAATTGGGTGTTGAGAAGGCGATGACGACGCTGGCGGCGGCGTTGGCGGGCGGGAACCTGATCTACGAAAGCTCCGGCATGACGGCGTCGCTCTTGGGCGCGAGTTTTGAGGCGTTTGTGTTGGATGACGAAATGCATGCCAACACCTACCGCATTCTGCGCGGTTGCGAGGTGACAGAGGAAAACCTGGGCTTTGACGCGATCTGCGAAGCGGTGCTTGGCGACGGGCATTTCTTGGGCGGCGCGCACACCTTGGCGGCGATGGAGAGGGACTATGTCTATCCTGAGCTTGCCGACCGCGATATGCCCAAGACCTGGGAAGATGGTGGGGCGCAAGATGCCTGGGCGCGGGCCAATGCCAAGGCCAAGCAGATTTTGCGCGATCACCAGCCTGAGTACCTGTCGAAAGACCAAGATGCGCGCATTCGGGCGGCGTTCAATATCCTCTAGAACGCGGGGCGCTTGCAGGATGGGCTGAATTTTGGCACTCCTCCGCGCAAGGATGGGGGAGAGACATGGCAGATCAGCGGCAAATTGTGCGCGAGATTTTTGAGCGTGGTGTGGCCGCGGCGGACCCCTATCAGCAGACGGCCGCGCAGATCGGCGTGCTGTCAGAGGTTCCGAGCCAGATCATCGCCGTAGGCAAAGCCGCATTGAAAATGACAGAGGCAGCGCTTGACGCATTTCCTGGGGTGCCGGCCTTGGTCGTGACCAATTATGAGAACGCGAAGCCGTTGGACGGGGCTACGGTGTTGGCTTCCGGGCATCCAGTGCCGGATGAAAACGGCCTCGCCGCGGGGCAAGCGGTGATAGCCGCTTTGTCCAATTCCACAGGGTCGGTTTTGGCACTTATCTCCGGCGGTGGGTCGGCTTTGTTGCCCGCGCCGGTGGAGGGGATCTCGCTGGCGGAAAAGGCGGCTGTGAATGAGCTGTTGCTCTCAAGTGGGATGGACATCACGGAGATGAACCTCGTCCGGCAGCAGTTGTCTCAGATCAAAGGCGGCGGGATGCTGCGCCATGCGGCACCACACCGCGTCACGGCCCTAATCCTGTCGGATGTGATTGGTGATGATATTTCCGCTATCGCCAGTGGTCCGACCGCGCCGCCATTGGGTGATACCGCGCAGGTGCGGGCGTTGTTGCAGCAGAACGGTTTTTGGGACCAGTTGCCGGAGCCGGTTCAGGCACATCTGGCGCAGGACAGTGTCGTTGCAGAGCTGCCGGAGCACGCTAACCACTTGGTAGGCTCCAACGGCCAGAGCGTTGCGGCGATGGCAGCGGCGGATGCAGGGATTACAACGATTCCCACCGCGATTGAGGGCGATGTTGCCGATGCCGCCCGTGCGATTTGCGTTGCTTGCGGTCATGGGACCACCGTTTGGGGTGGGGAAACAACAGTAGTTCTAAATGGCGACGGGCGCGGCGGACGCAATCAGGAACTGGCCCTGCGCATCGCGCTGGAAGCCAAGGCGCGCGGATGGACGGATTGGACCTGTCTGCAAGGGGGCAGCGATGGCCGCGACGGGCCGACCGATGCGGCAGGTGGGATCGTGGATGCGGGCACCTTGGATCGAATCGCGGCTGCGGGTGGCGACATTGACGCGCTGCTGACCAACAACGACAGCTACAAAGCGCTTGAGATGGCCGGTGATCTGCTCATCACTGATGCCACGGGCACCAATGTTGCCGATCTTGGCGTGATGATCCGGCGTTAATCGACAGGCAGGCCGCTGGGCACAGTGTCAGGGCGGCCCAAGGGGCGATCCTCTGCCGTGGCACCTGTGAGCGCGTTGAGGAACGCGATCAGATCAGCAACTTCTGTATCGCTCAATCGGAAGGGCTCAATCTCCACCGCGGCGGCTTGCCGTGCCATTTCGCGGCTGTCTTGCGCGATGGCGAAATCCACTTTGGCGAGCCACGGCACCTCAGGCAGCTCCGCTTGCGCGGGCGTCCAATCGGCGTAAGAGCGGACAGGGTTCATGTGGTGGCGGATCATTTCTTCCAGTGTTGAGAACGCGCCGTTGTGACCATAGGGGCCGGTAAGGGCGACGTTGCGAAGCGATGGCGTGCGGAATTTGTAGGCATCCTCCAACTGATCGGTCTCCGCCATGCGGCCCACATCGCGTGATACCTGATCCCAGCGTCGTGTGCGGCCAGGGCCAAAGGCGGGCAGTCCCAAAGCGTGGAAGGATTGATCAGTGAACAAATCGCCCGCATGACAGCCCGCGCATCGGGCGGTCGCAAAGAAAAGCTGCCGCCCGCGTTCGGCATCTTCTGGCAGGGGCGTGCCCGCCAGCCATGCATCATAAGGGCTGTCATAGCTTTGCCATTCGGAGGCGATGAAAGCGCTGAGCGTATTGCCAATCTCAACGATAGTTACGTCTTCGGGGGTGTCGATGTGTTCGAAGGCGTCCACGAACATCTGGCCGTATTCGGGAATGATCCGCACCCGTTTTGCGATGATCGGCCAGCCTTTGTCGATGCGGTCGTGGACGGCACCTGTTACCTCATTCTCCCCCGGGTTTCCGGCCATTTCAAACTGCGCGGTCATTGGGAATAGCGATTGCGCGGCAAGCAGGTTGTCGAGGCCTTTGGGCAGCCACTCCTCTGCAGGGCTGTCAAAGCCGTTGCCGTAAAGGTCGGACCCTGTCAGCCGTCCGTCATGGAACAGCACGCGGATGTCACGGTGGCCGAGGTTCCAAAGGGCAGGGGCGTTGCGCGGGATGCGCTTTCGAATGCGATCCGCCCCCGTGCCGGGTGTCCGGTCTGGCCCCACGCCGACGCCGCCTTCACCAATGCCAAGGCTCAGACCATCGCCGCCTGCGTGGTCGTGGTGGTGGCAGGTGCCGCAGCTGATGTTCTGATTGCCGGAGAGGATTTTATCATAGAACAAAAGTTGACCCAATTGGGCTTGAGCTGGGTCGGTAGGGATGTAATCTTCCGCCGTGATCTGGGCCTGAGCCATGCCTGCAATCAAAAGGAAACCAAGCGTATGCACCGCCGATTGAAAGCGTCTCAAGGGTGGCTTTGTGCCTTTGCTGTGTTGGTCGTTTGGGCCATGCCCGTGCAAGCTACGATGGAAGAGGCCAAAGACCTGATGGAGGCTGGAGAGTTTGCCTCGGCGAAAGAGCTTTTCGAGGTGTACGCCCGCTCTGGCAACGCGGACGCTGAAGAATTGATCGGCGTCATGTACGCGCTCGGCCTCGGAGTCGAGAAGGACGACATCCGTGCGTTTGACTGGTATCTCAGGGCGTCGTTGAAAGGTCATGCAGGCGCTCAATCTGGGATCGGTTGGTATTACGAGGTTGGCCGCGGAATGCCGGAGCCGGACTTGATCAGAGCGTATCTTTGGTACGCCTTGTCAGCAATAGGTGGTGACGTTGACGCGCCTGATAGTCTTGAGGAGTTGACACCAAAGCTGACGGCAGAGGAACGGGCGCAGGCCGAAAAGATGATCGATGATTATCGGGTCTGGATGTATCCTTTCCGATAGGGGGCGGCGTTTGTGTCAATCTGGCACCGAAACGTGATGCACATGTGATTCTGACGATTGGGCCAATGGGGCTAGACCTGAGGGTGTGGCGTCGGGCTGCATCAGGGAGGGGTCAGATATGAAACCGCACAAACGACTGGGCCACGCATCGCTTGCGGCAGCATTTGGCCTTGCGATGCTCTCAAATCCGGCGTGAGCCGAAGGCAGTAATGAGCGCTGGGATAAGACATGGATCATCTTTCGGCTTTAATTGCTTTAGTCGAATGTAAGTACCCGTGGTGCAAAGAAAAAGGGCCGCTCCAGTGAGCGGCCCAATCTCAGATGCAGACGCTGATTAGTTCAGGTCTTTTGCATAGTCTTCTGCTAGGGCTGTTTCGGCGTCACCAACTGCTGCGATCAGCGCGTCGAGAATTTCGTCACCGCCGTCCACGTTGCCGCGGAACCATTCCTGAACTGGGGCTGCTGCTTCTGCAAAGACAGCTTTTTCTTCAGGTGTTGGCACATAAAGATCACCGCCGCCTGCGACGAAGTCCGCATAGGCTTGGATCGATTTCCGCTTTGGTGAGGCAAATGTTGCCTGCTGCAGCTGGCTGAAGCCATCGACGACAACCCTACGCAGATCTTCTGGCATTGCCATGAAGTTCTCGTTCGACATCCACCACAGCGCACCCATGTAGGCGTGACCGTCGAGTGTCAGGTACTGCAGGCCCGCATCTGGGAACTTCATGCCCATGATGTCGGTGATGCCGTTTTTGGAGCCGTCAACAACGCCCGTCTGGAACGATGTGAAAAGCTCTGGCCACGGAATTGGTGTCGCAGATGCGCCCAGTTCCTGAACGAGGATTTGCGGCAGGTCAGCCACAACAGTCCGGATCTTCAGACCTTCAAAGTCCGCAGGAGATGCCAAACGACGCTGCGTGTTGGCAAAGTTGCGCCAGCCGCCGGTGTTGCCGATGGTCATCAGGCGGATCGCACCGTCAGATGTTTCGAGCGCCATGTCGCGCATTTTGCGTGTGAAGTCGCCCTGCAGGACAGCTTCTGCCACACGGTCGTCAGACATCAGATATGGCAGGTCAAGAACCTGAACATATGGGAAGATGCCAGCCGCGCCGCCGGATGTGGAAATGTAGACGTCGATTGAGCCTTCAGCCACACCTTCTAAACATTCCGCACCGTTTGAGCAAAGCTGCGTACCGATAAAGAGTTCAACACCGATCCGACCGTTGGAGGCGGATTCGACGTAGTTCTTAAACACGACCAGACCGTCATAGTCCTCGTCATTTTCATTTGAGTTGGCTGTGGCGCGGATTGTGAATTCTTGGTGACCACCGGCCCATGCAGCGAACGGTGTCGCTAAGAGAACAGCGGTTGCCGCCACTTTGGTTAGAGTTTTCAGCATATAAACCTCCCTTGGAAAATGCTTAATTAGGTATCGGCGTTGGGCTGATACATTCGGAGAAACCGACATCTGGGCCGCAGCCCAAAAAGCCGGTCAGATATGGCACGGTCATGGAAATGGCCGGGACATAGGTGATGAGGAAGATCACGAAGACCTCCACAGCAAGAAATGGCAGGATCGCTTTGGCGATAGTTTCGACCTTCTCTCGACTGACTGTCGAGGCGACGAAGAGCACAAGCCCCATCGGGGGCGTTGCCAACCCCACGGTCAGGTTGACGCTCATGATGATGGCGAAGTGAACAGGGTGGACGCCGAGTTCCTCAAAAATTGGGCCGAGGATGGGGCCAAGGATAATGATGGCTGGCCCCGCATCGAGGAACATGCCTACAACGAAGAGCAGGATGTTGATGAGAAACAGAAGGATCAGCGGGTTTTCAGAGAGGCCGAGGATCATCTCCGTCAGGATTTGTGGCGCATAGGACAGAGACACCACAGTTTTGAACGCAACCGCCGCGCCCACAAGGAGCAGCACAGCGGATGTGGCGAGGGCGGATTTGGTGAGCACCTCGATCAGGTCGCGCATGTTCATGGAGCGCAGCACGAAGAAGCTGATAATCAACGCATAGGCAACCGCAATGGCGGAGGCTTCGGTAGGAGTGAAGACCCCGATCAGGATGCCACCCAAGATGATGATCGGCGTTTGTAGTGGCGCGACGGCTTTTTTGCAGATCAGGCGGAAGTCGTTGGATACACGAGCCTTGATTGCTTTCACGATGACATGAGCAATGGGCAGTGTGATGATGAAGATCATCCAGTTTGATGGGGCCGTCGGCAGGAACGTCGTGACAAGTCCGGAGAAGGCATAAAGCAGCCCCGCGATGTTGATCCGCAAAAGCACCCAGCTCACCACGCTTTCCAACGGCGTGATGGTTTGGTTTTTGGAGACGATCCGCTCGGCTTTCGGCAGGTCGTAGCGGTCCGCCAAAAGGCGGACCATGACCATCAGGCCAACCCCCACCAGAACGCCGGGCACGATACCTGCAAGGAAAAGCGCCGCAACGCTTTCGCCCATGACATAGGCATATATAATCATGATCCCTGACGGCGGGATGATCGGCCCGATGACGGAGGAGGCGGCAGTGACGGCAGCGGCAAACTTGCGGCTATAGCCGTTCTTTTCCATCGCGGGAATCAAGGTGGAGCCGAGCGCAGATGTGTCAGCCACGGCAGAGCCGGAGAGACCTGCAAAAAGGATCGAACTCAAGATATTCACGTGCGCCAAGCCCCCGCGCAGGTGTCCCATAAAGGCTTGCGAAAACTCAACAAGGCGGGTGGTGATGCCGCCGCGATTCATGATCTCACCCGCAAGCATAAAGAAGGGCAGGGCCATCAGCGGGAAGCTGTCCATGCCGTTGTAAAGGTTGCGGTAGAGGACGGAGAGGTCGCGTTCTTGCCCGTTCAGGATCAACAGCGCACCGGGGGCTGCGAGCAAAGCAAAAACGATCGGCAGGCCGATCATGATGAGGACAAGGAATACGGGCAGGAACCAAATCAGCATTAGTCAGCCCTCACCGCGTCTTCATCGCCAAACTGAGTGAGCTCATCACCCCGTCCACCGAGAAAGATGAGTTGGCGGAGGATCAGCTCTATCGACACTAGGATCATCAGGTTCACGCCGACAAAGAGCGAGGCATATTGGAAGCGCTTTTGAAACTTTTCGTCGCATTTGGTGTTGTCGATCCCCAGCACCGATTGTGGCTCCCACCCAAAAGGCCAGCGCAGAGCGGAGGAACAGCCTTTGCCGGAGAGGGTGTTGACGTGATTGTTCCAGCCTTTGTCCCAGGCGATCAGTAGCACCCAAAGAGTGATCCCCAAAAGCAGGAGCGTAAGCAGACCCGCCAAGAGCCGCGGCAAAGCGCGTTCGAGCATATCAATGGCCACAAATCCGCCCATCCGCATGGCGAGCGGGGCCATCAGGCCAGTCATCCAGAGCATGCCGAACCGCGCGCCTTCTTCGGTCCAGTTGGGGGCGTCATTGAGGACATAACGGAAGAAGACTTGCCCCAAGATCAGGCCGACCATGATCGCAAGGGCAATTACGGCAATGATTTTGCCGATGCCCAAGAGGACGTTGTTTAATCTCTCCAAGGGCCAAAGGGCCCCGAACAAGACTGACATCTGTCAGCTCCTCCCTTGTTCATGTGTTCGGGGCTTTTGCCCTTCTTGTTATGCGGTGCAGCTTGCGCTGTTTTCCATTCTTTGATTTGGGGCGCTGCCCCGACGCTTGTGCGCCTCCCCCGGGATATTTCCGGCAAAAGGTGGTCAGGTTTCGTTGAACTCCCCGTATTTGCCGCTGTGAAAGACGAGCGGTGTGCCATCGGTGTGGGTACATCTTGTGACTTCACCCACGACGATGACATGGTCGCCTGCGTCATGGGTGGTGTTGAGGTTGCATTCGAATGTGGCGAGCGCGCCGTCGATGAGGGGCATACCACAATGAGATTTGGTCCAAGTGACAGCATCAAACGCTGTTTTGGAGCGGGCAAACGCCGCGCAGACATCGCGTTGATCAGCGGCAAGGACATGGATTGCAAAGCGGCGCGAACCTGCAAAATGTTCGAACCGTTTGGAGGCTTTGGCTGGCGACCAGAGGACAAGCGGTGGGTCAAGCGAGACGCTGGCAAAGCTGTTGGCGATGATCCCAACGGGGCCTTCGGGGCTGTCGGTCGTCACCAGTGTGACGCCGGTCACAAATGTCCCAAGCGCGCCGCGGAAGCTTGACGCATCCGTGCTTGGATCAAAGCTGGCGATAGTTACTGCGTCCATTATGGCACCTCTTGGCCAAGAGCCGCGGTGTAGAGCGCGAACCACGTCTCGCGGTCCATCTTGACCTTGAGCGCGTCGGAAAGCTTGCCAATCCGGTCGAGGTTGTTGGTGCCCATGACGCTCATGATGTTGGCGGGGTGGGCGAGCAGCCATGCCACGGCCACGGCCCCATTGTCGACGCCATTTTTGGACGCGACTTTGGCCATCGCATCCTGCACAGGGCCCTTGCCTGTCATCAGCGATCCGCCACCAAGCGGGGACCATGCCATTATTGGAACGCCACGTTCCTGCAGGTAAGCGACATCGCCGTTGGTGAAGCCTTGGTGCGCGGAGAGCGACAATTCGATCTGGTTTGTGACCAGTTGGTTTTTCATCGCCGATTGCAACAGTGTCCAATCGCGCAGTTTGAAGTTGGACACGCCGACTGTGCGGACTTTGCCAGATGCCACGACCTCATCCAGAGCGTCCCCTGTTTCATGGTGATCCATGAAAGGATCGGGGCGGTGGATCAAAAGCGTGTCGATCCGGTCAATGTTCAGCAAGCGCAAGGAATGATCGACCGAAGCCACGATATGGGCGCGGCTGGTGTCGTAGAATTTGCCGCTGACGCCCGCATAGCGGCCCGCGGGGATCAGGATGTCGCATTTTGTTACGACCTCGATTTGATCTTTCAGATGCGGCGCGACCTTCAGCGCGTTGCCCATCACTTCTTCCGCTTCATAACCGCCGTAGATGTCGGCCTGGTCCATCGTGGTGATGCCTTGTTCGAGGCAGGCCTCGATCTTGGCCTGCACGTGAGCGGGGGAGGTGTCGTCCGCCTCCGCCAAGCGCCACATGCCGTAGATAATCTGGCTGAAGGAAAGGTCTTTGGTGATTGGTATGCGCTTCACGTACGTGGTCCTGTGCCCAAGGGAGTTGCGGGAGTGTCAGCTGGCACCCGGCCATAGGCATGGGGCAGCGAGCAGGTCTTGAGTTCTGGCATCACCCGTTTGCCGAAATGTTTGGCTTCGTCGATGTGGGGGTAGCCTGAGAAGATGAAAGCACGGATGCCCATCTTTTGGTAGTCCTCGATTTTGCTGAGGATTTGATCGGTCGAGCCGACAAGCGCTGCGCCGCAGCCAGAGCGGGCGCGGCCGACACCGGTCCAGAGGCCGGGCTCAGTATAGCCGTATTTGTCAGCCAGTTCGCGGGCGCGGGCCTGATGTGCAACGCCCAAGCTGATGCTGTCATGGGCACGGTCACGGATCAGTTTACCGTATTCGTCGTCGAGTTTGGAGGCGATGTAATCGGCGTATTCTTTCGCTTCTTGTTCAGTATCGCGCACGATCATGTGGACCCGCAGGCCATAATCAAGCGTCCGCCCGTGGCGTTCTGCGACGGCATGCGCATCCCTCATCCGTTGGGCCAGCATGTCTTTGGTTTCGGGCCACATCAGATAGACATCACACTGCGCGCCGCAAAGTTCGAGCGCAGCAGGGGAGTAACCGCCGAAGTAAAGCAGCGGACCGCCGTTTTGTTGGTAGGGTTTGGCGGGGCCGGTGGGGACGTTCTCAAAATTGTAGACGTCGCCTCTGAAATTGATCTCATCCTGCGTCCAGGCTTGGCGTAGGATTTCGACGACCTCATGGCTGCGCTTGTAGCGGTAAGCGCTTTCGGCGACCTCGCCCGGAAAATCGGAGGAAATGACGTTCAGCGTCAGGCGACCTTTGAGCATGTGGTCAAGCGTGGCCACGGTGCGTGCCAGCATGATCGGCTGCATTTCCCCGCAGCGGATCGCGGCGAGAAAGTTCATCTTGCTGGTCAGGGGTGCCATGCCCGCGACGAAGCTGAGCGTGTCTTGGCCCACTTGGTAAGACGACGGGGCAAGGATGTTGCGGAAGCCTTGCTCCTCCGCTGTCAGGGCGATGTCGCGGCAATGTTCCCAAGACGAGCGCAGATCGCCGCCAGGGACGCCCAAAAATTGGTAATCGTCGGAACATAAAGCAGAAAACCAGCTGACCTCAGCCGCATCCAGATCAGCGCTTGTGGCCGGTGCAACTTGGTTCATGCTGTCCCCCCGAAGAATCCTCTTGCCAAATGCGTAGCACGGGCTTTTATGTGTAGCAATAGTAGATCAATTTGGCGGTGCCACAGGAGGGGCGGTCGTCATGGCGCAATCCGCGACACCTCAAGCGCTGCCAATTTATGTGCAGATCAGCGAGCGATTGATCCGCGAAATCGCGGCGGGTCACATTGTGGATGGCGCGCGCTTGCCGCCGGAACGCGACATGGCCGCTGATTTGGGGATCGCGGTGGGCACGTTGCGCAAAGCCTTGGCGGATTTGGAGAGCAAGGGGATGCTGGAGCGGATCCAAGGCTCTGGCAATTATGTGCGGCACAAACCGCAGGTGGCCTCTGTCTATGCCTTCTTCCGGTTAGAGAAGATCGAGGGCGGTGGCTTGCCGACGGCGGAGGTTTTGTCGGTTGATCGGATGCAAAAACCTGATGGGGCGCCGAGCTTTGGTGCATCGCGTCAGGGGCATCGGATCCGGCGGCTGCGGCGGTTAGATGATGATGTGATCGCGGTGGAAGAGATTTGGCTCGATGGCGATGCCGCGCCAGAAATCACGACGGAGGATTTGTCGGACTCGCTTTACCTCTATTACCGCGAAAAGCTCGGTGTCATCATTGCCTCGGTGGCCGATGAAATAGGGGTGGACAGCGTGCCCGCTTGGGCCGATGAGCGGTTCGGGCTCACGGCTGGTTCGGCCTGCGGCTATATCGAACGGGTGAGTTGGGACAGCGCGTCATCCCCTGTCGAGTTTTCGCGCACTTGGTTCGATTACAATAAGGCGCGATACCTGTCGCGGATGGGAAAAGGATAAAGATATTGGAAAACGTCAAGTATGGTCTGATCGGATGCGGCATGATGGGCCAAGAGCATGTCAAGAATATTAACCTGCTCCCGACCGGAGAGGTGACGGCTGTTTATGATCCCTTTATAGAGCTGGCAGAGGTGTCTGCGGAACTGGCAGGCGGGGCCTATGTCGCGCAGAGCCTTGATGACCTTTTAGCGCGTGATGACCTCGACGCGCTGGTGATCGTCAGCCCAAACTTTGAGCATGTGGGGCAATTGAAGGAGATTGTCGCAAAGCGACCGCTGCCGATCCTTTGTGAGAAACCGCTTTATACGCGGCCCGAACAGAAGGCGGAGCTTGAGGCGCTGTTTGACGGCTACCCGCATCCGGTCTGGGTCGCGATGGAGTATCGCTATATGCCGCCGGTGGCCGCGCTGATTGAACAGGCGGATCATGCGACAGGCGGCATCGCTATGCTGACGGTTCGGGAACATCGCTTTCCGTTCCTGCCCAAGATAGGCGATTGGAACCGCTTCAATGAGAACACAGGTGGCACCTTGGTCGAAAAGTGCTGCCATTTCTTTGATCTGATGCGGTTTATCTTGAAGGCCGAGCCTGTGCGCGTGATGGCGTCCTCTGGACAAGCGATGAACCATTTGGATGAGCGCTATGATGGTCGCGTGCCCGACATTTGGGACAACGGCTATGTCATTATTGACTTCGACAATGGCTCGCGAGCGATGCTGGAGTTGTGTATGTTTGCTGAAGGGTCGGAGTTTCAGGAGGAAATTTCTGCCGTGGGCCCCAAAGGCAAGATTGAGTGTTTCGTACCGGGACCGGGGCGGTTCTGGCCCAAGGCGCTGGGCAAGCCGCCGGTGCCGAAATTGGTGATCTCCCCCCGTGCGCCGAAAGGGCCGTTGGAATCCGAGATACCCGTTGATCCGAAACTGCTGATGGCGGGGGATCACAATGGATCGACCTATTACCAGCACATACGGTTCAATGCGGCTGTGCGCGGACAGGGCGGTGTCGAGGTCACGGTGCGCGACGGCGCACGCGCGGTTGAAATCGGATTAGCCGCTCAGGAGAGTGCAGCGACAGGGCAGGCTGTAACACTGTGAGGGGGATGGCGCTCTCTTTCCTGCCGGAAAGAGGCGCCCCACCCACCATCCCATCAGCTCAGGGCAATGGATCTGTTTGATAAAGGGTGATGCGAATGCCGCCATGTGGGATCGGCGCTGATTGGGGCTTGAAGGGCAGCTCTGTCGCCTGCGCGAGCTGCCGCTCAGCGGTCACTAGGCCCACGCGCCAGCCCGCGAAACGCTCTTTCAGGACCTTGCCAAGGGTGGCGTAAAGGCCAAAGAGCCGTTTCTTGTCGCCAATCCGGTCGCCGTAGGGCGGGTTTAGGATGACCAGACCGTTTGGCCCGTTGGGGCGTGTCAGATCGCTCAGGCTTTGATGGGTGAAGTGGATCCGGTCGGCGAGATCCGCGCGTTTGGCGTTCTGTGTTGCGCCTGTGATTGCCCCTTCGTTCCGGTCGCTGCCATAGAAGGTGTGCTGCTTTTGGGTGTCTGAGAGGTCCGCCTTGAGAGCCGCCCAGCGGTCCGGTTGAAACGGAGCGAGCTGTTCGAACGCAAAGCTGCGATATCGCCCCGGGGCGCGGCCTGTGGCGATATCCGCGGCTTCGAGCAGGAAGGTGCCAGAGCCGCACATGGGGTCGAGGACCGGCTCATCCCCAGTATAACCGCATTGGCGCAGAAATAGCGCCACGAGCGTTTCGCGCATCGGCGCTTTGCCGACGAAGGATTTGAAGCCACGCCGGTGAAGCGGTGCGCCGGATGTGTCGATGGAGAGTGTGCAGAGGTTGTTCTCAATTCGCACTTTCAAGGCAACCACTGGTCCATCCTGCGTCGGGCTAAGCACTTTTGTCAGCGCAGTGCTGATCCGTTCGGCTGCCGCACCTTGGTGGTAGATTTTGGAATTTTTGCAGGTGACGTCGACAGTGACGCGCGTGCTCGGTTTGAAATGGTCCGCCCAATCAAACTCGGACGCCTTGCGGTCAAGCTCTGCCAGGTGAAACACACGGAACTGGCCGATGCGGGCGAGGATGCGCGTGGCCCCGCGCAGCCAGAGGTTTGCCTTCCAAACCGTCGTCCAATGTCCCATGAATGTCACCCCACCGGGGACGGCTTGTGCGTTCTTGAACCCTGCCTCGATGGCCTCATCGCACAACGTTTCCTCCATCCCGGGGACGGTGATTGCGAAGATTTCGAATGGCTTGCTCATGCGGGCGTACTATCTTGTTGGGCGATGGATGCACAGTGAAACTCTGGACATGATGAGAGATTTGGTAGATTTGGCCTGTGCTGAACTGCCGTGAGCATTACAAAACATGGTTTCTGAAACCCGATTAGAGACTGCCGCACGCCTTTCCGTCGCCCCGATGATGGATTGGACGGATAGGCATTGCCGTTATCTGCATCGGCAGATGACGAAACATGCGTTGCTTTATACGGAGATGGTGACAGCTCCGGCCGTGATCCACGGCGATCGGGAGCGGTTGTTGGGTTTCGATGATACGGAGCATCCGGTGGCGGTGCAGCTGGGTGGATCTGATCCTGTGCAGCTCGCCGAAGCCGCGAAGATTGCCGAGGATTTCGGTTATGACGAGGTGAATCTCAATTGCGGGTGCCCCTCCGACCGCGTGCAGTCTGGTGCCTTTGGAGCGGTGTTGATGGAAACACCTGCGCTGGTGGCGGAGTGTTGTGCCGCGATGATCGAAGCGGTCGCTCTGCCTGTGACCGTCAAATGCCGGATCGGGGTCGACGATCAGGAGCCGGAAGAGGTTTTGCCAGACTTCCTTGCGCGGGTCTCGGCTGCGGGCGTCGGGCGGTTTACGGTTCATGCGCGCAAAGCATGGTTGCAGGGGCTGAGCCCCAAGGAAAATCGTGACATCCCGCCGTTGGACTATGATCTGGTGCGGGAGATGAAAGCGGTCTTCCCGCATTTGCATCTGTCGCTAAACGGTGGGATCGAGACGCTGGATCAGGCGGAGGCGGCTTTGGAAAGCCTCGACGGGGCGATGATCGGGCGCGCGGCGTATCATGCACCGTCTGACATTCTTCTCGACGCCGATCGCAGGATATTTGGAGGAGCAGAAGGTCCGACAACGGAGGACGCTGTTGGGGAGATGTTGCCCTACATCGCCGCGCATATTTCGCAAGGAGGGCGGTTGCATCATGTGACGCGCCATATGCTGGGCCTTTTCCAAGGGCGGCCAGGTGCGCGGTTGTGGCGGCGGTATTTGTCAGAGAATGCGCATAAGGATGCAGCAGGCGTTGAGGTGGTCGAGACTGCCTTGGGCTTTGTCACGCGGGAGGCGGCGTAGTGGATATGGGGTTGTTGGCCGTGATGGCGGTCATGTTGTGGAAGGTCGTTGGGTTTTGATCGATGGCTTTGAAGTCTTTGACGTCGAACCGGGTGTTCTGCGCTGGGCGGATTCTGCAGGCAATGCCGTTCTGAAGATCGATACCAGCGAACGCCGGCATGGGCGGACGTGGTTTGTGGGGGTCGATGCCCTCCCCAATGAGGCGGATGGCTCAGTCAATGGGGTGCCGCTGGCGGGCACATGGATGGAGCGGTTGGAAGACCATCCACGGTTTGACGGCTGGCACGCGGCGCAGGTCTCCATCGTTTATGACGGCTATCCCAAGCGCGACGCGGAGGAGAGTGAGGCGGCGCATCGGTTTCGCGTCAATCGTGATGCGGCGCATATGGATGGACTTTTGCCAGAGGGACCAGAGCGGAGACGCCATCTGCGGGAGGCGCACGCCTTTATCGTGGGAATGCCGCTCAACGCAGTTGTAGCGAGCCCTTTGGTCGTCTGGCCAAGCAGCCATGTGATTATGCAAGAGGCGTTTCGAGGTCTATTGGAGAAGCACCCGCCAGCAAGTTGGGGCGGTCTCGATGTGACGGAGCCCTATCAGGCGGCACGACGTCAGGTTTTTGAAACATGCGAGCGGGTGGAGGTACCGCTGGTGCCGGGTCAGGCGGTGCTTCTGCATCGGCATTTGGTGCATGGGGTGGCACCGTGGGCCGGTCCGGCCGTGGTAGAGGGGCGTCAGGTCGCCTATTTCCGGCCGTTGGTGTCAGAGCTTCCCGACTGGCTGTGATCGCCAGCGGCATGCTGGTCCCAGTAATCTTCCAGCGATTTGCCGGGTTCATCGACAAAAAGACCGGGCAGTGCGCGGATTGCTGTGATCTGGTCTAAGCGCAGTTGGACGAACTTCTTGGCTGTCTCGCTCCATGCGATGCAGGTCCATAGTCGGCCCCAGTAGTCGAGTTGCAGAGGCCGTAAAGTTTGGCGTTTGTCGCCAATCCGCGCCATGATTTTTTGCCGTGTGCGGATCGCTTGGCGGATGAAGGGCAAGTGCTGGAACCCTTTGGAGGCTTCAGCGAAAGGATAAACCGCAAGGTTGAAACCATCGGGCGTCCTCGTGCGGTCTTCCGGCAAGACGCCTTCTAGTCGTCGTGACAAAGAGTGCGCCGCTTGCGCGAGGTCAGGATCATCGGCGCGGGACACGGCGAGAAGGCCAAGATGCAGCGCCTCAACCTCCAGCATCGTCATATTGAGCGGGGGAAGGGTGATCGCAGCCGTGACGCGGTACCCAATCCCTCGCTCCCCTTCGATGGGAACGCCGGACGCCGCGAGCGTTTCCATGTCGCGGTAGATCGTACGGAGGGAGACGCCCGTGCGTCTTGCCAATTCCTCCGCCTTGTGAAGTGTGCCGTCGCGCAGGATTTGGATCAAATCCATCAGTCGGTCGGCACGGCGCATTTAAGGTTCCTTTTGTCATATTTCTGACAACTGACAATATTTTGTCAGTAAATTTGAGTTTCTTAAAGAAAAAAAGGGGCTAGCAGAGGAGGAATACGCTCTTTTCCCTTTCCTGGCTGCAGTAAGGTCCCTATCTCTGACGTAGGAAGATGTGGGCCACGGCCCAACATGAGGAGACGTACAATGCTCAACAACATCGGATTGCCAGGTCTGCTGCTAATTGCAGTTGTCGTGCTGGTTCTGTTTGGCCGCGGCAAAATCTCATCCCTGATGGGCGAAGTGGGCAAAGGCATCACCGCGTTCAAGAAGGGCGTGGATGACGGCAAGAAAGAGATCGAGGACGGCTTGGCAGATGCCAAGGACGTCACGCCTGCAGAAGAAAAAGACAACGCTTAAGCCCCCATGTTTGGACTAAGCTGGGGCGAGTTATTGGTGGTGGGTGTCGTCGCCCTCATTGTGATCGGACCGAAAGACTTACCCGGAATGTTCCGCACATTGGGTGAGTTCACCGGTAAGGCACGGCGCATGGCGCGTGAGTTCAGCCGCGCGATGGAGCAGGCGGCGGACGAATCCGGCGTCAACGACATAAATAAGACGATCCGCGCCGCGACGAACCCCGTGAAGTTTGGAACCGACGCCATCCGTGACTCCGTCGCGTCGAGCCTGAAACCGGGTGACGATGAATCGACCCTGTCTGACGAGCATAAGGCCGAGAAGGCCAAAATAGACGCGTCGATGCGGAAGGCTGCCAACGAACGGATGGAGCGGGAGCGCGCGGCAGAGGCCGCAGCCGCAGCAGAAGCCCGAAAGCCTGTGGCGAAGAAAGCATCGGCCAAGAAAGCCCCTGCAAAAAAGACCACAATAAAAGCCAAGCAAAAAGCGAAAGCCAAACCAAAGGCTGATACATGAGCGCCGCCGAAGATATCGAAGACAGCTCCGCCCCGCTGATTGAGCATTTGGCCGAACTGCGCACGCGGTTGATCCGCTCTGTCGGTGCGTTCTTGGTGGCGATGATCATTTGCTTCACATTCGGCAGCTCGATCCTCGACTTCCTGTTGATCCCGATTGAGAACACGATGCGCGCCTTGGGTGATCCGAACCCAGTGATGCAATACACTGCGCCGCAGGAGTATTTCTTTACCCTTGTGCGGATTTCTGTGGTCGGCGGGCTTTGCCTATCATTCCCCGTCATCGCGCATCAGCTTTGGCGGTTCGTGGCCCCGGGTCTCTATAAGAACGAAAAGCAAGCGTTCCTGCCGTTTCTGATTGCTTCGCCATTCCTGTTTATCCTCGGCGCAGCGTTCGCGCATTATGTCGTTGTGCCGCTTGCAATGGCGTTCTTCTTGGGATTTGCGGACATCCCGTCGATGGTGCAAGCGCTGATTACAGAGAATTTCCCGCCGCAGACGGATGGATCTGAGCTGTTGCCGGGGTCAGGTGTGGATGGGGCGTTGCCGATGCCACAGCCGGATGTAGGCATCGACATCGTGTTCAACGGCAAAGTCAACGAAAGCCTTGATATAACGTTGAAAATGATTGTGGCCTTCGGCCTCTGCTTTCAGTTGCCGGTTTTGCTGACGTTGATGGGCAAGGCGGGTCTCGCCAGCTCGCGCGGGCTGCGCAACACGCGGAAATACGCGATTGTGGGCATTCTTGTCGTGGCCGCCCTAATCACACCGCCTGACGTGATCACTCAGGTGATCCTCTTCGTCGTCGTCTATGGGCTTTATGAAATCTCGATCCATCTGGTGGCCGGTGTTGAGCGTCGCAAGGACCGCGCGGCACGGGCCGAGGGGATCATTGGGGAAGGTGAAAGCCTATTCGATGAGACCGAAGATGAGGATGATGAGATTGAGGAATCCCAAGCGTGAGTGACCCGCTGGTCCGCATTGCTGCAGCGTTGGAACGGATTAGCCCGCCGCCCTCTGACGCGCCTGACTTCGACAGTGCATCGGCTTTTGTCTGGCACCCTGATCCAGACCGCTTGGCGCCGGTTTCCAAAGTCAATCGCGTCGATGTGGATTTGCTGGTCGGTATTAATCGTTCCCGCGATACGTTGATGGCAAACACCTTGCAATTCGCCAAAGGATTGCCTGCCAATAACGCCTTGCTGTGGGGCGCACGGGGGATGGGAAAATCCAGCCTTATCAAAGCTGTGCATGGAAAGCTTCACGCAGATCATGCCGATCTGAAGATCGTGGAAGTGCAGCGTGAGGATTTGCCGGCCATAGGACGTTGCCTCAACATTCTGCGCGGCGTCGACAAACGCTTTATCCTGTTTTGTGACGATTTGTCGTTCAATCATGATGATGCGCATTACAAATCGTTGAAGGCGGTTCTGGACGGCGGGATCGAAGGTCGGCCGGAGAATGTCGTGCTCTACGCCACATCCAACCGCCGCCACCTGATGCCACGCGATATGATCGAGAATGAGCGCTCAACAGCCATTACCCCCGGTGAGGCGGTGGAAGAGAAAGTCTCCCTGTCAGACCGCTTCGGGCTCTGGCTTGGGTTCCATCCGTGTGATCAGGATCAATATCTCGCCATGATCCGTGGGTATTGTGATGCACATGGGGTTGAGATCGATGAGGACACCCTGCGGGCCGAAGCGATTGAATGGCAGGCCACGCGCGGCAGCCGGTCTGGCCGCGTTGCTTGGCAGTATTTCGTCGATCTGACCGGTCGTCGGGGTGTGACCCTTTAGCCCTTTCAAGCGCTTGGTCCTTGTATCGCACCATCCTTCGGGACAGGATGAGCCAACCGAATTTCAAACGAAGAGTGATATGATGAAAAAGCTCCTATTGTGCGCCGCTGTGGCCTTTATCCCCGCCAGCGCGATGGCCGACCGGATGGACCGGTTTGAGGCCATTTCTGCAGAGATGAATGACCTTATGGCGGAGATGATGGCCAAGGAAATCGATGCGCAGGGGGGCGACGGTGACATCATTCGTGCAGCGGTGCCTAAGCAGATTTTCGATCAAGAAAGCACAGCGGCAAGTGAATGTTTGTTGGCGCGATACGAAGCAGAGTTGGGCGAAGAGGTTGTCGGTGAAATGCTTGATCGGATGGAGCAGGCGATGCCGCTGATGGCCGAAATGACGATGACGGAATTTTCCGAATCCGATATCGCCGATGCGATGTCGCCTCCAGGTCTGGGTGAAGACTTGGTCTTTGACATTTCACAGGACTGCGGCCTGATGGCCATTCAGGTGAAGCGGATGCAGGAATCCGGTTTCATGGACGCGCTGATGGCTGCGGGTGAAACCATTCCCGACAACAATTGATCGAAGCCCCCGGGCGGAAAACGAGCTGCGCAGGGTCGTTCAGTTATGGAAGAAAGTCAGCTGGATCAACGGATTGCAGGCCGCGCCTCACCTCAAAGTGTAGGAAGCTTGGATCTCCTGCACTGACGCTGCCGATGGTCTGGCCACGGGCGACTGTTACGTTCTTGGAGACGGTCAGCTCTTCAAGGTTGGTATAGACGGTCAGCAGGTTGTCTGGGTGTTTGATGACCACAATCGCGACTCCGTTCGTGTCGGTTGTGACCGCCGCGACGGTTCCTCCGTCTGCGGCTTTGACAGACGTTCCAGCGGGTACACCAATGTCGATTCCCTCATTACGGCCTGGTGCATAGGCGCGGATCACGCTGCCTTCGACAGGGCGGAGCAGGCGGGCGGTCTCGGTCGTAGTCTGCGTGCCAAGGTCGGGGGCCTCTGGCGCGTCGGGCGCATTCGCCTCCGCTGTTGTGTCATCTTCTGGCAGCGGTTGCGACGCGCTTGGTGGCAGCGGTGTTTCTGATCCCGTGCCGGGTGTCGTGATCACCTCTGTCAGAGTTTCGACGGCTGCTGGTGGCCGCGCGTTCGATTGCGGGATCAGCAGGAAAGCTCCTTCGCGGATTGTCAGGTCAGAGCCGAGGCCGTTCCATTCGGCCAAGTTTTGCACAGGCACACCATAGAGACGGCTAATGGAGAAAATCGTCTCACCCGCAGCGATTTTGTGCTGAAGCGGTTCAGCTGGTGCAGTGGATTGCGCCTGTGGCGCTGGTGCTGCTTGCGGCGTGGCTGAGGGGAGCGTTGTGACCGTCGGTGCCTGACTGTCCACACGGTCCAAGGCGGTTGTGGCCACATCTGTGATGTCGAAGGTTTCAATCCTTCCGCCAGCGGGTTCTGCCACACGACGCGGCAGGGCGATGACTTCTTCGCTCCGCAGAGGAATATTCAAGTCCATGCCGTTGTACCGGGCCAATTCGGCGGCATCCAATCCAACGCGGTTTGCAATGGTAGTGATTGTGTCGCCTTGGCGAGCCACCACCACCTGATAGTTCGGGTAGGAGATCACACCGCGATCATCAGGCGCAGGGCGGTCAGGCAGGTTTGCCACCGCAGCGCTGGTGTCAAAGCCATTACCAAGGTTGCGCAAATCGAAATCGGGGATGCCGTCGCACGCGGCCAGCGCAAGTGCTGCCGCCCCACAAAACAGAATGCGGTTGGGTGCCATGTCTCTGCTCCTCATCACGGGGTTCCTTGTTGGCCGGAACACCTCGCGGTTGGTTTAGTCTGCGCCAAGCCCGTCAATCAAGGGCACAAACCTCACGTTTCTAAGCTCTTCATAATCATACCCGTCTTCATTGCGGGTCACTTTAATCAAACTTTGTACCGCGTCGGACTGACCGACGGGTAGCACCATAATACCCCCTACGCGCAATTGCGCCAAGAGGGGGCCGGGTGGGTCCTCTGCCGCCGCGGTCAATAGGATGCGATCAAACGGGGCCTGTTCGGGCAATCCGCGGCTGCCATCGGCGGTCATCGCGGTGATGTTGGTGATGGCCAGCGCATCGAATGCAGCCTGCGCCTCCTTCACCAAACGGCGGAAACGGTCAACTGTATAGATCCGTCGGGCCAACTGGCTGAGGATCGCCGCTTGATAGCCGGAGCCAGTGCCGACCTCCAACACCTTACATCGGTCATTGACCTGCAACGCTTGCGTCATCAGCGCCACGATAGAGGGTTGGCTGATTGTTTGGCCGCACGGGATTGGCAGCGGTGTGTCTTCATAGGCGCGTTCTGAAAAGATGCCTTGCAGAAACACAGCGCGGTCAACCTTTTCCATTGCGTTGAGGACGCGGGCGTCTGTAACGCCTTTGGAGCGCAACGCATAAAGAAACTGCATCTTGGTTTCGGCGTCGAAGGTCACGGGAAGACACCTTGCAGGTCAGCTAAGACAGCCTCATCCGTCAGATCAACGCGCATCGGCGTGACGGAGATATAGCCGTCAAGGTTGGCATGTGCGTCCGTTTCGGGAGCAGTCGGGACATGCTGCGGGCAACCAACGACCCAAAGGAACGTGCGTCCGTTCGGGGCGGACTGGTCTTTGACGCCAAAGGACAAATCGCGGCGGAAACCTTGGCGGACGGCTTTGGTGCCTTTTACCTCCGCAGCAGGGACAGGTGGGAAGTTGACATTATAGAAGAGCCGGTAATCTGCATCATCCCAGCGGCCCTCTTGGATCAGGGTTTTGATCAGGTCAGCCCCAAAGTTGCGGGAGGCTTCGAATTGGTCGGCAAGATCCCTGTTGGCGGGGCCGTAGTACTGGGAAAGCGCGATGGCGTTAACGCCTTGCAATGCCGCCTCCATCGCAGCGCCGATCGTGCCGGAATAGAGCGTATTTTCGGCGGAGTTGTTCCCGCGATTGATGCCAGACAAGATGATATTGGGCGGCGTGTCTTTCATGAAATGATGCAGACCCGCCAACACACAATCGGCGGGTGAGCCTTCGACAGCGAACCGGCGGTTTCCATGTTGCGCGACCATTGTGGGGCGGGTGTAGTTGATGCAATGCCCGACGCCCGACTGTTCGGTCGCTGGGGCGACGACCCAAACTTCTCCGGCAGGGCCAGCGACCTTTGCCGCGATCTCTTCCAACACAGCGAGACCCGGCGCGTTGATGCCGTCGTCATTGGTGATCATGATGCGCATGCTGTGCCCGCCCGCTTTGTTCTTGCTGTTTTGTTAGTCAGGCAAGGGGGCAGTCACAAGAGGGTCGCAGCGGCAGGGCGTGAAATGTGACTGCGAAGGCGCAATTCAGACGATGCCAAGTTCACCCAGAATACGGACTGCTTCAGCGTCCGTGTCAGCAAGTGGTGCGCGATCTTCGCCCGGGTGGAACCGCGCGCGGGCGGCGGTGGGCATGGGGTTTGGCGTTGTGATGTGAACCTTTGGGCCAGTGTTCCGTGTCTCTTTCTGCCAGCTTTGGGCAAGCGCGATTTGCGCCGCTTTGGTGGCACCGTAGCTGCCGAAAAAGCTTTCCCCAGCGGAGGGGTCGCCAAAGAAGACCACTTGACCATTGGTGCCGAGCAGGGGCGCCACATACCGGATCAGGCGCGATGTGGCGGTGACATTCGTGTTCACCGACTTGTCAAAATCCTTTTCGCCGATATGGCTCGCGGGGGACAGGGGGGCTGCGTGGATTGCAGGGTGCAGCCACAGGTCAATGCTGCCCCAACGATCATAAATCGACCGGCAGAGCTGCTGCATGGCTGCGTCCTTGGTAATGTCCATTGGGGCCAGCGTCGCCTGACCGCCTGCCGCTTGGATATGATCGTCGAGGTCTTCGAGCGCGCCAGTTGTTTTGGCAACGGCTATGATGTGGTGCGTGGGAGCTAAGGCTTTCGCCATAGCCGCGCCAAGGCCACGCGAGGCACCAGTGATAAGGGCTGTTTTTGTCATAATGAATGTGCCGTTTGAGCGGAGCTACTCTGCCGCCGTTTTCATTTGGAAACCGTCTTCGATCATATCGGACGGGGCCACCGGATATTCGCCAGAGAAGCAGGCGTCGCAATAAGCAGGGCAGTTGGAGTCGCGCCCGTTGGCTTCGCCCACCGCACGATAAAGCCCGTCGAGGGAGATGAATTTGAGCGAATCCACACCAAGGTGATCGCGCATCTCCTCTTCCGACATTGTGGCGGCCAAAAGCTTTTCGCGCTGTGGTGTGTCGACACCGTAGAAGCACGGCCATGATGTTGGGGGTGATGCGATGCGGAAATGCACTTCCGCCGCGCCAGCATCAAGGATCATTTCCTTGATCTTACGGCTCGTGGTGCCGCGCACGACGCTGTCGTCGACCAGGATGACGCGCTTGCCTTTGATCAGCGCCCGATTGACGTTGAGCTTGAGGCGTACGCCCATGTTGCGGATCTGCTCTGTCGGTTCGATGAACGTCCGGCCCATGTAATTGTTGCGGATGATGCCCATTGCGTAGGGAATCCCGCTCTCAAGACTGTAGCCGATCGCTGCTGGCGTGCCGCTGTCTGGCACAGGGCAGACAAGGTCCGCCTCAACAGGGTTTTCTTTGGCCAATTCCCGCCCGATGTTTTCGCGGGTTTCATAGACAGACCGGCCGCCCAATTGGCTGTCGGGGCGGCTGAAGTAGACATGCTCAAAAATGCAGAACCGAGGTGCGGCCTGACGGAACGGGAAATGACTTTGCACGCCGTTGCCGTTGATGACGACCATTTCGCCAGGCTCAATTTCCCGCACGAACTCAGCACCGATGATATCAAGCGCGCAGGTCTCTGATGCTAGTACCCAACCCTCACCGACTTGGCCCAAGACCAGTGGCCGAACGCCCAAAGGATCGCGGCAGCCAATTAGTTTCGTTCGTGTCATTGCCACGACGGAGAAGGCACCTTCGACCTTGCGCAGGGCTTCTTCCATTCGGTCAGGGATGTTGCGGCCCATAGAGCGGGCCATCAGGTGTACGATGCATTCGCTGTCAGAAGAACTTTGAAAGATCGAACCCCGCTCGATCAACTCGCGCCGCAGGGACAGAGCGTTGGTGATGTTGCCATTATGCGCAATGGCCGCGCCGCCCATGGAAAACTCACCAAAGAATGGCTGCACATCGCGGATCGCGGTTTGCCCCTTTGAGCCTGCGGTGGAGTACCGCACGTGACCGATTCCGATTGAACCGGGAAGCTGTGCCATGCTGCCGGGAGATGTGAAGTTGTCACGCACCAGACCAAAGCGGCGCATCTGGTTGAAACCAGTGTCGGGGTCATGGGTGACGATGCCGCCTGCTTCTTGTCCACGGTGTTGCAGCGCGTGAAGGCCAAGTGCGATGAAGTTTGCCGCGTCAGCGACGCCTATGACCCCAAAGACCCCGCATTCTTCGCGTAATTTGTCATCATCAAACGGGTGGGCGGGCGGTAAATTCGCGGACAAGGCGAGCAGCTCCGAATCCTATTGCACAGTTTGGAGACTTCATACCTGTTAACGCACACGGTGTCATGTGCTTGTCATGCAAAAGCGCCCGGACGTTGATCGGCCAGGCGCTCTGAAATTTTAGATGCTGTGTTTTGCTGATTTTAACGCTTGCGAAGCTTATTGTTCAGCAACAGCCCGATCAGGGCCAACAGAAGCAGACCGCCGCTTGCAGGGACGGGCACTGACAGGAGCGTCAGCTCAATACTAGCGACTCGCACGCCGCGATTGCCTGCAGCATTTGGTTCCAATCCCAAAACGCTGAAGCTGGAAAGTGGCGCAGCAAAGGTCTAAGAGAAAGATTGCGTCGATGCACCACCGCCTCCACCTAGAACGGTCACTGCTTGGGTTCCGAAAAACAGGTCTTCATCTTGATTGCCTGTTTCGAAGAACGTCGCGGTAACCGCCTCAATGTTGTATCCGGTGACGGAAAATATCAGCGCTTCGCCCAGTCCGAGGCGACCTCCCACAGGGGCACCGGAGACGCCAAGACCGCGATTGCCTTGGTTGATGGCCTCACCGAAAGAGTTAATCGTCATCAGAGTCCCAGACGATGTCACGCCATCAAACTGGAGTTCAGAGAATGTGTCGTTGCCGTTGTTCTCAAAATTATAAAGAATCGTAATCGCATTTGCTGTGGTCGCGAATGCAATCACAAAAATAGTCGTAAGAAGTGTTCTCAAAACTGCGATAACTAGCCGTCCTAATAGACACGCAGGCGGAAGCTAGCCGAGAACTTTGGCGTTAAGATGGTTCAAATGTGGCAAGACCTAGGCGATAGCCAAGAAACTTTATTGCTCTTCTGCCGCCCCACAGCTTCCGACAAGCTGCTCATACTGGGTCGTTATCCAGCTCAAAGTTGCTTCCGGATCTTGGTTTTCAAGCTGACCCGTTATGCGAGCAAAAACTTTCGCCGACCGGCTGTCTTCGATCATCGCGATGTCCTGTGTGGCAAGAACCGTTTGGTACACAAAGAACGCCGTAGCCACCAAAAGAATGCCTCGTAGGACACCGAAAAGGAAGCCTGCCCCTTGGTCCAAACCACCAAGGGCTGACCTTTGCACGACTGTGGAGAAGAGCGGCGTGAAGATCGAAACGACCACCAGCGCGACCGCAAACACGGCTGCAAATGCGGCAATGATGGAAAGTTCACAGCTGTCGCCAATGAAATCGCCCAAGATGGGCGTTTGTTTGATCAAAGGTTCAACCTGATCGGCAAAGATAAAGGCCAAGATCGTGGCGCCGATCCACCCTGCAATGGCCATTGCTTCGCGAACAAAGCCGCGGCTGTAAGCCAGTAGTGCCGATACGATGATGACTGCGGCAACGATGCCGTCGATCAGGGTGAAGCCTTCCATGGTCCTACTCCTACGGGCGCTTTCACTGCGCGCCGAAAACCTCTTTTATAAATGTTGCCAAATCTGCCATTTCGCGCAGCTCCAGCCCAGACGCCGCTCTTTTCTTTTGTGATTGCGACGAAATTGCGGATGTAAAACCAAGTTTTTCGGCTTCTTTCAATCTATTTTCCGTCTGCGCAACAGGTCTGAGCGCGCCGGAAAGGGAGATTTCGCCAAAAACCACGGCCTCTTTCGGTAAGGCTGATTCCTCTCGTGCCGAGACGAGTGCAGCTGCAATGGCGAGGTCTGCACCAGGCTCGGAAATGCGCAAACCTCCTGCAACGTTGAGGTAAACGTCCAATCCGGCAAAGGCGAGGCCGCAACGGGATTCAAGCACGGCAAGGATCATGGCAAGTCGCGCACCGTCCCATCCGACCACGGATCGGCGCGGTTGGCTGTGTGGCGAAGGTGCCACAAGTGCTTGGATCTCGCACAGCATGGGGCGGTTGCCCTCGATCCCCGCGAAGACCACGGATCCAGGTGCCGGATCGCCACGGTCTGACAGGAACAGGGCAGAGGGGTTCTTAACCTCGGCCAGCCCTTTGCCGGTCATTTCAAAAACGCCAATCTCATCCGCAGGGCCGAACCGGTTTTTAACCGCGCGGAGGAGGCGGAATTGATGGCCGCGTTCCCCTTCGAAATAGAGCACGGTGTCGACCATATGCTCCACCACGCGGGGCCCGGCCAATGCGCCTTCTTTAGTGACGTGGCCCACCATCACGACGGAAATGCCTTGGCTTTTGGCGAAGGTTGTCAGCTCATGGGCAGATGCGCGCACTTGCGACACACTGCCGGGGGCGCTGTCGACATTGTCGGCCCACATGGTTTGGATGGAATCGATGATGGCGAGGTCGGGTTTTTCCGCCTCAAGCGTTGTCAGTATGTTGCGCAGATTTGTTGCGGCTGCCAATTGCACAGGGCTTTCGGTCAAGCCAAGCCTGCGGGCGCGCATTTGCACTTGGGCAGAGGATTCTTCACCGGAGATATAAACGACTTTCAGCCCGTTTCGCGCAAAGCGGGCGGCGGCCTGCAACAACAGTGTAGACTTTCCGATCCCCGGATCACCACCGACCAAAAGGGCGGAGGCTTTGACCAAGCCGCCCCCGAGCACGCGGTCCAGTTCAGAAACACCAGCCAGCGTGCGCGGCGGGTCCTTTTGTTCGGTCGCCAGATCGGTCAGTTCGATGGGTTTGCCACGATGTTTGCCCAACGATTTCGACTTTGGGCCAGAGGATAGCGGCTGATCCTCTTCAATCGTATTCCACGCGCCACAGCTTTCGCAGCGCCCTGACCATTTGGAGGTGACAGCGCCGCAATCGGTGCAGGAATAACTGATATCTTTCGCCATAGCGTCTTGTGCCTGATTGGGGCGCGGCCCGCAATGGTTTGGGCGGTGGGTTTAGTCCGTTTCGGCGGAGCGTTCTTTGCGGCATGTCATGGCTGAAATCAGGATTGAGGCGAGGATGCAGGCGGTGAAAAGGTAAAGTCCCCATGCCGTCTCTACCTTGCCGATGCCGACGCCTTTCACAACAACGATGTAAAGCGCGATGAGGAACACATCTGCCATCGCCAGCTTTCCCATCTAGTTGAGAAACGGCGGGGTTTTGTCCTTGAGCAATCCAAAATGCACGAGACCAAGCCCGATGGTTTTGAGATACGGCGCGAAAAGCGCGAAGGCTGTGACGAGCAGTGCTAGGGCGATATCGATTTCCTGGAGCGCTTGCAGACCGGAAATGACGCTGATCTTAGACAGGTCGAAAAGCGGCAGAAGGCCAGCCCGCATGAGTGGTGCGAACCATGCAATTGGGAATAGGATCAACAGGCTGAGGTTGGCAATGCGCAGAACGTTCTGCATGGATGGCCTTTACTAAGTCGGCGTTCCCGTGATGAAAGCCTTTAGGTAGGGCTGGTCAATATTGAATATTTCTTCGGGTGTTCCGGCCCACTCAATCCGTCCGTCTTTCAAAAAAGCAACATTGTCCGCAATCGCGTGGACGCAGGTCATATCGTGGGTGATGGTCAGGGTGGTCGCTCCAAGGTCGTCCACAACCTCCCTTATCAGCGCGTTAATTTGCCTTGCGCGGATCGGGTCGAGGCCGGTGGTTGGTTCATCGAAAAAGATGATCTCTGGGTTCGTCGCAATCGCGCGTGCGAGCCCTGCGCGTTTTTGCATGCCACCCGAAAGCTCTGATGGGAATTGATCGGCTGTGGCGGCGCTGAGGCCGACGCGATCCAGTTTCTCAATAGCCAAAGCGCGGGCTTTGTCGCGGGCCATTCCGGATTGCAACGGGCGAAAGGCGACGTTCTCCCACACCTGCATCCCATCGAACAGCGCTGCACCTTGGAACAGCATTCCGAACCGGTCGAGGAATTTTGGCGGAAGCGTGGGCTGTCCACCAACGGTGATGGTGCCGCGGTCGGGTGTCTCCAACCCAAGGATGCATTTTAGAAGAACCGATTTGCCGCTACCGGACGCACCAATCAGCACAAGGCTTTGTCCTTTTGCAATCGATAGGTCCACGCCCTTTAGAACGTTGGTACCTTCGAACGTCTTATGGAGGTCACGAACATCAATCATGCGGAGAAGAACGCCTCCGTCAGTAAGAAGTTTGCGGCAAGGATCAGGACCGATGCGGCGACGACCGCTGTTTTGGTGGCAACGCCTACCCCCAAAGCCCCGCGATCCGACCGCATGCCGAAGTAGCAGCCTATCAAAGCGGCGATTGCACCGAACAAAGCGCCTTTGATGAGGGACGATGTGATGTCGTGCGCTTCAAGATACGACATGGTGTTGTGCAGATAGCTGGCCGATGAAAACCCAAGGCGGCTGGTTGCAACCAGATACCCGCCCAGGATGCCGATGATGTCGCCAACAGCCACCAAAACGGGCGTCACAAGCGTCGCGGCAAGCACCCGGGGTACAGTCAGATATTTGCTGGGATTGGTGGAGAGGGTGACGAGCGCGTCGATCTGCTCCGTCACTTTCATCGTCGCAATCTCCGCCGCGATGGAGGAGGTGACACGCGCCACTAGCATCAAACCGACCAACACTGGCCCAAGCTCCCGCACCATACCGATGGCGACAATCTGAGGGACGGCTTCTTCTGCTTCAAAACGCGCGCCGCCGGAGTAGATTTGCAGGGCAAGCGCCCCGCCTGTGAAAAGCGCGGCGAGGCCAATGACGGGCAGGGACAAGTACCCAAGTTGGTAGAGCGCTTGCATAAACGCACGTCCATAGAATGGCGGCGTTACAGTATCCCAAACCGTCTGTGCGGTGAAGATCGCGACGCGTCCAATGGCGGCTAAAGCGGACAAAACCGCTGCGCCAAGGGTCGCGAGAGCGGCTGTCATGATCCCTTGTAGCGCCGCGCATATCGCGCGCCGAGCGAGGTCAGGATTTCATAGCCGATCGTGCCTGCAACATCGGCAAGCTGATCGACCCCTTGCTGCGGGCCAATAAGTGTCAATGCTTGCGGGGTTTCGGAAAGATCGGTCACATCGACGGTTATGAGGTCCATCGACACGCGGCCGACCAGTGGGCAGCTCTGATCGCCGTACCAAAAGGTCGCTTTGTCAGAGATGGCGCGGATCAATCCATCCGCATAACCCGCCGACACTGTAGCAATTTTCGACGGTCTCTTGCATTGCCATGCGTTGCCATAGCCCACGACTTCGCCCTCTTCCAAATGCCGGATTTGGATGACGGGTAGGTCGATCTGAATGACATCGCGCGCCTCGGCAAAGGGCATCCCGCCATAAAGCCCGATTCCCGGACGGCAAAGGTCGAAGTGATAGTCCTTGCCCAACAGAATGCCCCCCGTCGCGGCCAAGGACCGTGGTGTGCTGATCCCGTCGGTCATCTGGTGAAACACGTCCAGTTGATAAGCGTTCATTGGGTGATCGGGCTCATCTGCACAGGCAAGGTGGCTCATCACCAGCGTGGGTTTCTGGGCAAGAGTGATTTTCGCGACCGCGGCCCATTCATCCCATTCCACCCCAAGGCGGTTCATACCGGTATCAAGCTGCATGCCAAAGGCATGACCGGGCAGGGCTTCGAGGTGGCGCGTCACTTGTTCAACGGAATTGAGCATCGGCGTAAGACTAAGATCGCCGATCATGTCAGTGTCACCGCGCATATGCCCACCAAAGACAGAAATTTCTGGACCCGGACCCAAGGCTTCGCGCACGGCGGCACCTTCTTCGGCGACGGCCACAAAGAACTTGCGCGCGCCTGCGCGGGCCAAAGCGGTGGCAACCTTGCCAGAGCCCAGACCGTAGCCGTTTGCCTTCACCACGGCTGCCGTTTCGCAGTTGGTTTTGGCATCCAGCGCACGCCAGTTTGCCACCAGCGCATCAAGATCAATTGTCAGATATCCCGTACTCATATCGGCGTTGTGACAGGGGACGGTTATCGCGGCAAGGGGTTGCTTTTGAAATTCGGATGGGTGTCCAATGGATTGCCGATTGAGGGCCTAGTGTTAGCAAGGGGTGGATATGCCAGAGGATGTCCGAACAGCGTGCCGCGCGCCCGCCAAGGGCAAATCAAGCGTGACGCGCATCCCCACATGGAAATTTGATCTGAAGCGGGAACATATTTTGGCTGTCGGCGGCGGCGCCGAACCTCATGGATTTCCGTTTCAAGATTTGGCGTCAGCGGCCGGAGAACGGATCACGGATGCGCAAAAGAGCAAGCTTGGCTAACTCGGCTGGCACAGCATGTCGGTAAAGTTTGAGCTTGAGGTCGCTGGTGATCTGAAACGTATGGAAGGCGTCAGCCCGCAGCGGATTCTTCTGGGCTAGAGCTTAAAACTCCTGCTCACCGCCCTGTTGCCACGGTTTCACGAGGTTACCAAAGCGGGTGAAGCGGCCTTCAAAGCTAAGCTCGACCGTGCCAATTGGCCCGTGACGCTGTTTGCCGATGACGACTTCGGCCTTGCCGTGCAGACGCTCCATCTTTTCCTGCCATTCGGCCATCTTTTCCATCTCGTGATCGCCTGGCTTTTCGCGCTCGGCATAGTATTCCTCTCGGAACACGAACATGACGACGTCGGCGTCTTGCTCGATTGATCCTGATTCACGCAAGTCCGACAACTGCGGCCGCTTGTCTTCGCGTGCTTCGACTTGACGCGATAGCTGCGATAGCGCGATGACTGGAATGTTAAGTTCCTTGGCTATCGCTTTGAGCCCCATAGTGATTTCAGAAATTTCGTTCACGCGGTTCTCTGACCGGCCTGTTCCGCGCACCAGCTGAAGATAGTCGACCATCAACACATCAAGGCCGTGTGTCCGCTTCAAACGGCGCGCGCGTGCGGCAAGCTGAGAAATGGGCAGCGCAGGTGTGTCGTCGATGAAAAGCGGGCAGGCTTCCAAGGCTTTTGCCGCTTCGACGAAACGTCGGAATTCCGCCTCCGTCATGTCGCCGCGCCGGATCTGTTCTGAGGGCACTTCTGATGCCTCTGACAGGATCCGTGCGGCGAGCTGCTCGGCACTCATTTCAAGGGAGTAGAACCCGACAACGCCGCCATTCACGGCGCCTTCGGTCCCATCGTGGAGGAGGCCCTTCCTGTAGGCCTTCGCAATATTGAACGCGATGTTGGTCGCGAGGGAGGTTTTGCCCATCGATGGCCGCCCTGCTAGGATCAACAGGTCGGACTTGTGAAGCCCGCCAAGCTTGCGGTCCATGTCGATGAGTCCGGTGGACACGCCGGAGAGCTGCCCATCCCGCTGATAGGCGGCATTAGCGACATTAACAGCATCCGTTACGGCCTTCAAAAAGCTTTGAAATCCGCTTTCAGAGCTGCCTTGCTCTGCCAGCCGATAAAGCTCTTGTTCTGCTTCGACAATTTGATCTTTTGGTTCGCTATCGACAGCTACGCGGCTGGCTTTTTCCGCAATCGTCTGACCCACTTGGATCAACTCTCGCCGGATGGCGAGGTCATAGATCATTTGCGCGTAATCCCGCGCCGCAAAAGCAGAAATCGCAGCCCCCGCCAGACGAGCAAGATAGGCCGGACCACCCAGTTCTTTTAGGCCTTCGTCGTCTTCAAGGAAGGCTTTCAACGTCACCGGAGAAGCGAGCGCGTTCTTAGCGATGCGGGTCGAGGCCGTCTCAAAAATCCGCGCGTGTACAGGGTCATAAAAGTGTTGGGGCCCAACGATCGAGGCGATCCGATCGAAAATGTCGTTATTGGTGAGAATCGCGCCCAAGAGCTGTTGTTCAGCTTCCACCGAATGGGGGAGCGTGTCGCCGTCCGCCTCGCTCGCGCCGGTCGCGTTGAATTGCGTGATCTCGTTCATCTGTCTTCCCTTGGCTCAGCCTGGGTTTAGCACCAATTCAAGCGGAGCGGCCATCTGATTAAGTCTGGGGATAAGTGACCCTGAACTGCTATGAACAAAGCTGGGGGTCGATCCCAAACAGCGATATGTGGCCCAAACCGGGCTTTAGCTTACCAAATCTGGTGCTGGCTGTCGATTCGACAATTGCCGAGTCGCGCCGCCTGTGGATAAGAAAATCAGGCTGGCGACCAGCCGTTCGGATCGTTTAGATAAGCCTCAACCGCTACAAGGGTTTGGGCGTCATATGCGCCTTTCTCCTTGGCCACGGCCAATACGTCCCACCACGTGCAGAGGCTAAGAAGCTGCACGCCGTGGTCGCCCAATGTCTTCTCCACACCGTCGAAAATCCCGTAGTAAAAGATCACCGCTGTCGCGTTACAGGTCGCACCCGTTTCGCGGATGGCTTCGACAAAGGACAGTTTCGATCCGCCATCTGTCGTGAGGTCTTCGACCAAGATAACGCGCTGGCCTTCGGTCATCACCCCTTCGATCCGCGCGTTCCGGCCGTAGCCTTTGGGTTTCTTGCGCACGTAGGTCATCGGCAGCGCCAAACGCTCCGCAATCATTGCGCCAAAGGGGATGCCGGCGGTTTCGCCGCCCGCCACGTTGTCAAATGACTCAAATCCCGCTTCGCGCATGATCGTCACGGCGAGGAAATCCATCAAAGTTGCACGAATTCGCGGGAAGGAGATGAGCTTGCGACAATCCACATACGTCGGGGCCTGCTTGCCGGAGGCGTGGGTAAACGGCTCCTTCGCATTGAAATCAATGGCCCCAATTTCGATCAGCATTCCCGCAGTCAGACGGGCGATTTCTTCTTTGCTGGGAAACGAAGTGGGGATCATTGATGTGCCTTTCTATGTGGTGTGAACGTGCCAGTGGAGCGGGAAGCCTGGGTCAAACACAGTGACCGGGCCATCGCCAGATTGGATCTGTGCGGGGTAGTTGGCGGCGTCGCCTTTGCGCAGGGTGATGGTCGCCTCATTCGGCTCCATACCGTAGAAAGCTGGACCGTTGAGGGATGTGAAGGCTTCAAGTTTGCCAAGCGCACCTGCCGCTTCGAACACTTCTGCCAAGCAGGACATGGTGTTGGTTGCTGAAAAGACACCTGCGCAGCCGCATTCCTGCAGTTTGTTAACATCCGTATGCGGGGCGCTGTCGGTGCCAAGAAAGAATCGTTTGTCGCCAGAGATGGCGGCCTGCACCAAGGCTACGCGATGCTTTTCGCGCTTCGCGACGGGCAAGCAGTAGTAATGCGGCCTGATTCCACCGGCGAGGATGTGGTTGCGGTTGATGATCAGGTGATGCGTTGTGATCGTTGCGGCGAGGTTTTTGCGGTGATCGCGGACGTAGTCCACAGCATCCTCGGTCGTGACGTGTTCCATCACAACGCGCAAATCGGGGTTCTTTTTGCGTATGGGTTTCAAGACGCGGTCAATGAACACCGCCTCCCGATCAAAGATATCGATCTCGCTGTCGGTCACTTCCCCATGGACGCAAAGCGGCATCCCGATTTCGGCCATGCGGTCCAAAACGGGCCGCACCTTGTCAAAGTCCCGCACGCCGGAGGCAGAATTTGTTGTTGCACCAGCGGGGTAGAGCTTCACGGCTGTCGCGATGCCGTTCTTATGCGCATACTCCACATCGTTTGGATCAGTGTCCTCCGTCAGATAAAGCATCATCAGCGGTGTAAAGGTTGAGCCATCAGGACGGGCAGCCAAGATGCGAGCTCGGTAAGCCGCTGCCTCTTTGGCGGTCACAACCGGTGGTACCAAGTTGGGCATTACAATCGCCCGCTCAAAATGCCGTGTGGTTTCCGGCAAAACGGCCTTGAGCATCGCACCGTCGCGCAAATGAAGATGCCAGTCGTCAGGGCGACGCAGCGTGATTTCTGTCAGGTCTTTGTCAGGCATAGGCACCGATTACACCGCATTTTCGACGGTGACCATAGGCCAATGCCTCCCCTTGATGGAAACCGGCACATTTCCCATGATGGGACGAGCCATTCAATTAGGAGCACAGGATGTTTGGACTTCTCATTTCGCTCGTCGCAGGGTTTTTGACGCCCTATTTTGAAAAGCCTTTGGCGGAGCCGCTGGCAAAGGCCATCGGTCAGCAGATCAAGATTGAACACTCCGAAATGCGTCTTTTGGCATTCATGCTGGCGCTTTTGATCGCAGCGGTTGTCTGCGCGGCACTTGATGCGGGCGGTATGTTCAGTGTCGTGATCGGCACGTCGCTTGGATACTTTGGCACCCGGATCGTGGAGATGGTGAAAGCGGCGGTGGACGGACGCCCCAAAGACTAGGTTTTGCCAGCCACTTCGCGTGCCAGCCGCGCTTGTTGTGGTTTGATCCCGTCTTTTTTCAGCACTTGAAGCTGTTTGTAGAAATACGTGTCCTCGCGCACGCGCATTAGGCGGGCGAAGAACAGGGTTGTCAGCCGACCATCCATCGTGGCCAACAACATGTCGTCGTGGATGTCTAATCCGTCGAAGGCTTTCTCAATATCGTGGCCCATGCTTTTCGCGTGCAAGAACGACACATTTGGGTGGGCGAAGAGGGCTGCATGTGCAGCATCCAACACTTGGGTCGGCTCATAAACGATATAAGCCTGTTGTGCGGCGTCAATCATCGCAGGGGAAAATCCATAGCGGCTTGTGAAATCGTAGCGGCGGAATTCTTTGTAGCGGTTGTCAAAACTTACAATAAGTGGATCTAGAGTGGCCTGCGTGCAAATGGCCAACCCCGCGCATCTGGTCAACGTCATAACAGGCCGTGCGGTTGCTGCCGTGAGCTAGACCGCAACAAGTTGTGAGGGAAGAGGGCGCCGAGAGCGCCCTTTTTATGCGCGCCGGCGCGCGTCCATCGTGTCCAAAGCCGCGTTGAAGTCTTCGGGAGACATGCCTGTCGCTAATGCTTCATAAAACAGGTCCGCCTGCATCTTTGGTACCAGCCCGCCAATGGGAGGATCGCTGTCGAGGTTTGTGGGAAAGGAATAGCCTTCCGCACAGCACGCGATGGCCGCGTCTCTCTCCGCTTCCGACATCTCTATGTTCCGGATTGTGGGATAGAGCGCCTTGCACATGGCCGTTCTGTCCACGGTTTCAATCGAGCGGCCGAGAGCCGACCCAACCTGTAACAGGTTTACCATCCGGTGTACATCTTTCGACCGGTTCTCACCCGCTGCATGGAAAAGGGCGGGATTGAAAAAGATCACATCGCCTTTCGACAGCGGGATCTGGACGTGATGTTCCTCAAAATAGTCGCGGAATTCGGGCAACCGATAGGCCATGTAGCCGGGGCGGTAGGACTGCGAAAAGGGCAACAGCTTCGTCGGCCCGCTCTCCACCGACATATCGCAATGCGCGATCCCGCCTTGCAGCGTCAACACTGGCGATAGGTCGTGGACATGCGCTGGGAAGGCACCGGCAATCTCTTCAGTTTGAAAGCCAAGGTGGTAGTCCCGATGCGCGTGCTGCGCCGCACCTCCCGGATGTACGAGGTTCACCTGCGCCGTCATCTGGTAGAAGGGGCCGAGCCAAGCCTCGCTCGCCGTTTGAATCGCTTCATTGCCGAAATAGCGGGCAAAAAGCTCTGGATCGCGTAAGCACAGTTTTTGGAGGGAGTTCCAAACGCGGTCATTGCTGCCAGCTGCAGCGAAATGATCCGCACCGTCACCGCCATGTTCTTTTTCCTCGGCGATAATCTCTTCATACACCATGGTCGCGGCATCAATAGCGGAGGTGTCCTTATACGCACTGCGCAACGCAATCACACCCGCGCCCTCACGCATCACGCGAGCCCATTCGGCCATCAGAGCTTTGCGGTCCGCGCCCCGCATCGCATTGGCGAGAGTGGGGATGTCATAAACCGGGACATTCTTGACGATGTCTGCTGCGAAGGGTGTGTTGACCTTTTTCGTCGTGCCCCCGACATGTTTATCGAAACCGGCGATGTCGCAATGTGTTCTGTCAAAATATGCTGTCATTCGAACTCCCCATTTTGATTGTAGATTGAGCAAAAAAAACCTTTTCGTCAGGTTCAAAACACATCAAAAAACCATCAATGACACATCGATTTCCAATCAAACTTATTGCCGCACAGGCCGGGTTGGGCACCGCAACTGTTGATCGCGTCCTGAATGATCGTGCCAATGTGAGTGTTCAGACGCGAATGCGGGTGCATGCCGCTATTGCAGAATTAGTACAACAAGAACAGCAAGTGTCGTCCCGTGGACGCCGCATGTTCTTTGACGTTGTTGTAGAGGCTCCGGAGCGGTTTGCGCGAGAGGTTCGGCATGCAGTCGAGCATGTCTTGCCAAGCTTCGCCCCGCTCAACCTACGGGCTCGATTTGCTGGGGCCGAAGTTCTGACCGGGGCCCAGATTTTGGCAATCCTTGCAAGAATTGCCAAACGCGGTAGCGACGGAATCATTCTGAAAGCGCGCGATATACCTGATGTACGCGATGGCATCGCCATGCTTTGTGCAAAAGGCATACCGGTCGTGACCTTTGTGACCGATGTACCGGCGACCGACCGTATCGCCTACGCAGGATTGGACAACGCGCAAGCGGGACGTACGGCGGCTGGATTAATCAAGCGAGAGGTCTTCAAGGGTCAGATCCTTGGCACCATAAGCAATCAGGCATTCGAGGGCGAAGATGCGCGATGGGCCGCGTTCTCGGCAGAGTTATCGGATTTGTTCGACCTGCATCTCATTCGGGATTTTGGAGGCTTGAATACTGATGCGAGCTCTGCCGTTCGAAAGGTATTGACTGCTGGGCTTAGACCTATTGCTGTCTATTCGATGAGCGGGGGCAACCGTGCGATCCGCGCGGCGCTGGACGACCATGGTGTGGCGCCCAGTCTTTATATTGCGCATGATTTGGACAGCGATAATGTCTGTTTGTTGAGGTCGGGTGAGATCAGTCACGTGCTTTACCACGATCTCGCCGATGACATGGCTCAAGTGTTTCGTCAGTTGTGCGGATTTCACAGAGCGGTATCAGCCGCTCCGGCAGCAAACATGTCTGACGTCCAGATTGTTATGAGGAGCAACATTCCAAAACGTTTCCAAGCAAATAAAAACGCCGCCAGAAGACGGAGTTTCGAATGATTTATGGGCCCGCTTACTTTGGCAGCGGCCCGATCAACATGACCATTTGGCGGCCTTCCATCTTCGGGAAGTTTTCGACCTTACCAGACTCTTTGGTGTCTTCGGCCACGCGCTCTAGCAATTGGCGACCTAGCTCTTGGTGTGCCATCTCACGCCCGCGGAAACGGAGCGTGACTTTGACTTTATCGCCGTTTTCCAAAAACTTGAAAACGTTGCGCATCTTCACATCATAGTCGTGGTTGTCCGTGTTGGGGCGGAACTTCACTTCTTTGATTTCGATGGTCTTTTGCTTTTTGCGAGCCTCAGCTTCTTTCTTCTGCGTCTCGTACTTGAACTTACCATAGTCCATGATCTTGCAGACGGGTGGGTTGGCGTTTGGTGAAATCTCCACCAGGTCCAAACCGGCATCTTCGGCCATTATCAGGGCACGTTCTGGAGTGACAACTCCGACATTTTCGCCCTCTGCGCCAATAAGGCGGATTTCGGAGGCCTGGATGCGATCGTTGATGCGTGGGCCGGTATCGCGCTGTGGAGGCGCGTTGTGGGGTCTGCGTGCTATGGTTTTCGTCCTTCAAGCAATGAATAGCGTCGCCTCAAACTAATGAGGCAGCCTGATGCCTTCAACCCGCAAAAAAGCGCTTATGCAAGCAGAATTCCCCTTAAACAGACATTCACCTCTCCCCATCTAGCTGACATAGACGCGCCAATAGCCTGCGTAAGGCCGAGAGAACTAAATTAAGAGGATAGACCCAAGGAGAGCACTACTGATCATTGCTGTCGCAGCTGTGTTGTGATTTTTTGGGTATCAATATTTTGTAGATGGTAACATGCTGGCCAAGGCGGTGAGCGAAACCACCGATGCAGCAGGAGATATGTCCGACTCCGCTGGTGAAATGGCAAGCGATGCCGGAGATGCGGCAACCGCTTCGACCGGTGACGCGGTCGAGGGTGCTGGTGATGCGGCATCAAGTGTGACGGATGCTGTTGAAAGCGCAACTGACGTAGCTGGTGACGCCGCGGACGCGGTGACTGCGACTGTAATCGATGCGGCTGATACTGCCACTGACGCAGCCGAAACGGTTACCGATACTGCCGCTGACGCGGCTGACGCCGCTGCGGAAGGTTCCGACAACCTGATCTCGCAACTTCTGTCCGCAGATGGGTTCGATGCCGAGAAAGTCAGCGAATTGATCCAGAATTCCGACTTTGGCGAATTCCAGAAATCTACATTGGGTGCGGCGCAGGATGCGGCGAAAGATAACTCAGAACTGCGGGAGCAGGTTTTTGATCAAGTCAAAGAAGCTCTGGGCCACTAAGCCTAAAGATCAATCAAGAAAGGCGGCAGCTTCCCACTGCGGCCGTTTTCGTTTCAGATGAACGTGAACTTAGCCAACGAAGGCTTTTTCAATCACGAATTGCTTCGGGTCGGAGTTTGCACCTTCCTCTAAGCCCGCTTTCTCAAGCAACGCTTTGATGTCGAGGTTGAAGGCTAGTGACCCGCAAACCATCGCGCGGTCGGTTTCTGGGTTCAGCGGAGGGACGCCAAGGTCTGAATACAACTCACCATTTTCGATCAATGTGGTGATCCGGCCCATTTTCGGGCTCTCTTCCCGTGTCGTCGTCGGATAGTAGCGGATCTTGTCGGCGAACCCTTCGCCGATCAGCTCGTTCAGCAATTCATCCGTCTTCAAACCTTCGATCAGGTCGCGGCCATAGGTCAGCTCATCCACATCACGGCAGGTGTGCGTGATGATCACCTCATCATAGTCCTCATAGGTTTCGGGCTCCCGCAAGAGCGATGCAAAAGGTGCAAAGCCTGTGCCGGTCGCAAAGAAATAAAGCCGTTTGCCGGGGAGGAGGGCATCATGGACCAACGTGCCCACGGGTTTCGGACGCAAGATGATCTCGTCGCCCGGTTGGATGTGCTGCAGCTTTGATGTCAGCGGGCCATCAGGCACCTTGATCGAGTAAAACTCCAACTCTTCATCCCAAGAAGGTGAAGCGATGGAGTAGGCCCGCAAAAGAGGCTTTTGCTTGCCGGTCTCAAAATGTGGATCGCCCATCAAGCCGATCATCACAAACTCGCCGGACCGAAACCGCAACGACGCAGGCCGTGTCACGCGGAATGAAAAAAGGCGGTGAGTATAATGCTTCACCTCTGTAACGGTTTGCGCGTCAGGCAAGGTTGGCGCTGGTTTTGCGGCGACTTGGTCCACGGGTGATTGCTCTGTCATGTTTCATCTTCGCGGCAAACGCGCCGCGCCTTACAATTAGTCTGTTTGGAGGGTGGAATAAAGCTTGTCTTATCCGCGCAGGCGAGCCTGATAGTCGTGCGCTTGCCAATCCGCGCGGCGCAGCCATTGCTCTTCAGGTTGACGCGCGGCCAGTGCCGCGTCGATTTCAACTTCGTCAAAGCCGCTGCGGCGGGCCATCGCGTATTGGTCAGCCAGCAGATGTCCTTTGGCCCGCAGGCGGCCATTGAACCCCGCACGGCGCAATATCGCAGCCAGCGTGAAGCCGCGTCCGTCGGCGTAGGTTGGAAAATCAATGCGGATCATGGGGGCGTTGACGAGACCCGCCAAGACATCGGGTGCGGTGTCGGACGCCAGATCAACCGCATAGTCGCAGTCATTTGCGGCGCAGGCATCCGGACCCACAAAATGGCCAGTCCAATCATCAGGTGCAAAGCCTGTATCGGTCACAATCGTAATCATGCTGAAACCTCTTCGGTGCGGGTGACTTTGCCGCCGTCAAAATGAATGCCGCACTCGGTTTTGGATTTATCCCGCCAACGTACGGCGCGTGGGTCTTCATGGTCGCCCACACGGGTTGTGCACGGCATGCAGCCGATCGATGGATACCCTTGCGCGACGAGCGGATGGCGCGGCAGGTCGTACTGATCCATGTAGGCCGCGATGCCGTCGCGCGTCCAGTTAGCCAGCGGGTTGATCCTGATTTTAAAGCCGTCCTTTTCAAAAAGCGGAAGCTTCGTCCGCTGCCCGCTTTGGAATTGTTTGCGGCCGTTGATCCAACCGCCGAACTCTTTCAACGCACGCTCGAGCGGTTCAACTTTGCGCAGTGTGCAGCAAGCATCAATGTCCGCCTGATACAGCAACCCATCGACATCACGTTCAAAAACAGCGGCGCGGGCGGGGCGCACGATGCGTACATCTGTGAGGCCCAGCTTGGCGCTGACGTCCTTTTGATACTGTAGCGTTTCTTCAAACAACATCTCGGTGTCGAAAAAGATCACAGGTGTCGCTTGATTGATCTGAGCGATCATATGCAACAACACAACGCTTTCCGCACCGAAGGAGCTGACTAAGGCCACCGGCCCGATTTGCACGTCGTCAAGCGCGTGCTTCAGAACGGTTTGCGCGTCGCTTTTGCGGTGCAGCAGGTTGCGGCGCTCTGCGAGTTCTTTAAGCGGCATTGGCGGCAACCTTTTCTGGATAAAGCACAGCCTTGAACGGCTCCATTCCGACACGGCGATAGGTTTGGAGGAATGTCTCCTCCGCGTTTTCGCGGAGATCGAGGTAGCCGAGCACGAGGCGCTCAATGGCGGGCACAATCTCATCGGCGGAAAAACCGGGGCCGGCCCGCTCCCCAATAGCTGCGTCCTCTGTCCCGTCACCGCCGAGCGTGATCTGGTAGTTTTCAATACCCGCGCGGTCGAGGCCAAGGATGCCGATGTGCCCAACATGGTGATGGCCACAAGCGTTGATGCAGCCGGAGATTTTGATCTTCAGCGGGCCAACCTCATGCTCGAGTTTTAGTTCGTCAAAGCGCGTCGCAATCTCCTGCGCGATGGGGATGGAGCGCGCGGTCGCCAAGGCGCAATAATCCATGCCGGGGCAAGCGATAATGTCGCTGATGAGACCGATGTTGGCCGTCGCCAAACCATGCTCGCGCAGGGCGTTATAGATCTCTGGCAGGTCGGATTTATGGACATGCGGCAGGATCACGTTCTGTTCGTGGCTGATGCGCAGTTCGTCGTGGCCCAAACGCAAAGCAAGGTCAGCAATCAAGCGCATCTGGTCAGCGCTCGCGTCACCAGGCGTTGCGCCATGTGCTTTCAGCGAGATGGAGACGATCGCGTATTCGCTGTTTTTATGCGCGGCCAAATTGGTATCCGCCCAAGAACGGAAAGCAGGGTTGGCGGCTTTGTAGGCGTCAAAAGCTTCCACGCTGCCGGACTTGTAGGTCGGTTCTGCAAAATGGTCTTGGATCTGAGAGTAAAGCTCCTGATCCACACCTGTGAAGCCTTTGCGGATCTCGTCAAACCGCGCTTCCACGAGTTCAGAAATCCTATCGATGCCATTCTCATGCACGGTGATTTTGATCCGCGCTTTGTATTTGTTGTCGCGCCGGCCAAGCAGGTTCCAAACGCTGACGACAGCTTCGACGTATGGCAGCAGGTCCGCTTCGGGGAGGAAATCGCGCAGCACTTTGCCAATCATCGGTGTCCTGCCAAGCCCGCCGCCAACAAAGATCCGGTAGCCGCGCGCATCGTTTTTTTCGACGATCTGAACAGCGACGTCATGGGCGCGCATCACGGCGCGGTCATTCTCTGCCCCAGAGACGGCGATTTTGAATTTGCGGGGCAGGGCTTGAAACTCTGGATGGTCGGTCGACCATTGGCGCAAAAGCTCCGCCACCGGACGGGGATCCAAGATTTCATCGCCCGCGGCCCCTGCGAAATGGTCGGCTGTCACGTTTCGGATCGTGTTGCCGGAGGTTTGGATGGCGTGCATCTCCACATCCGCCAGTGCCTCCAACATATCCGGCACATCGGGCAGCTTCGGCCAGTTGTACTGGATATTCTGGCGGGTGGTGAAGTGGCCGTAACCCTTGTCCCACGTCTCAGAGATGTAGGCCAACTGGGTCATTTGGCGGCTGTTCAACGTGCCATATGGGATGGCTACGCGGAGCATGTAGGCGTGCAGTTGCAAATAAAGGCCGTTCATCAAACGGAACGGCTTGAACTCATCCTCGGTCAAAGAGCCATCAACGCGGCGCTCCACCTGATCGCGGAATTGCGCCACACGTTCGCGCACAAAGGCTTCGTCAAAATCATTGTATAGATACATGGCTTAGACCTCTGCCTGTTTGCCGTGGGGGTAGTTGGATGGTCCGCGTGTACGGAACGACTCGCGGAAATGCGTGGGTGCGGGGCCATCGGCGGTCTGTTTGGCGTCGGCCAAATAGGCACCAGCGATTTGATCGGTGAAGGCTTGGGCCTCGATCAAACGCAATTCCGCGTGGGCCTCATCCGTCAGAAGCTCGGCATCCGCGATGTCGCGGGACCAGTCATTGGTCTCGGTGAGCCAGATCGCATCGCCTTCCAACAAGGCGTTGGCGGTGATGACTTTTGGGGTGAAGGCACGCGGCATTATGCAAACTCCTGTTCTTGAATGTCATAGCTGGCCGCAACCGCGTCACGTGGGGCAAGACCGTAGAATGTGAGGGCTGGGCCGGTGAGACCCGCTTTGGACATCGTCGGCTCCATCTCCGCCAGTGTTGTGGCGATCACGCGCTGATCGGTGCGGCTGACGTTTTCGATGATCGTGACAGGCGTCGCGGGATCGGCCCCTTGCATCAGTAGGCGTCCTTGAATGAACCGCGCGGCTTTCTTGCCCATGTAGATCGCCGCCACTTGTCCCGGCTCTGCCAGTACGCGCCAATCCTGATCGGCATACCCCTTCGTGTCATGGCCTGTGATCAGACGGACGGCGGAATTGCGGTTCCGTTTGGTCAGCGACTGCCCGATGGAGGCGACCGCAGCGGAGGCCGCCGTGATCCCTGGTACAACGCGCCAGCTAACACCCGCGGCATCGCAGGCCTCAATCTCTTCATCCAGTCGTCCGAACACTGTCGGATCACCCGCTTTCAAGCGCACGACATGTGCGCCTGCTGCGGCGTAGCCTACGATCAACGCGTCAATGTCGGACTGCTTCACCGCTTTGCCAAAGCCTTCTTTGCCCGCGTCAATGATCGTCGCCTCGCGGCGTGCCAGTTCAAGGATTTCAGGCGTGACCAACCGGTCGTGGATCACCACATCTGCCTTGTCCAAAGCCTTACGCGCTTTCAGCGTTAAAAGCTCGGGATCACCGGGGCCAGCGCCAACAAGATCGACGTGACCTGAATTGGTCTCTGCCATCACATGTTTGTCCAGAAGGGTGCCAAGGGCCGGAAGAATGCCCTCAGCCCCCTCTGTCTCAACGGTTTCGGGCCCGTCTTTGAAATAGAACTCTGACCAGAACGCCCGGCGCTTGAGACCCATTGGCAGGACGTCAACTGCGTGACGGAAGGTCTTACCAATTCGAGCCAGCAGACCGAGAGAGGAGGGAAGACGCTCCTCCAGATCAGCCTTGATCGCGCGGGCCAGAACTGGCGCCGCGCCTTCGGTACCAATGGCGATGGTGACGGGATCACGATCGACGATGGCGGGCGTGATGAATTGGCTGTCTGCGAGATTATCGACTATGTTCACCTTAGCCCCATCCGCGTGGGCCAAGTCCGCAACGCGCGCATCTTCTGCGTCATCCTCATTCGCGGCGTAGAACAAGACCGCACACATCGCGTCGCCTGCTTCCAAAGCACGCGGAATAAACGTGAGTTTGCCCTCCGCCGCCCAAGCATGGATTTCAGCTGCGGCCTTTTCTGCGAAAACAGTTACTTTCGCGGTAGTCTTTAAGATCAACCGCAGTTTCGCCAAAGCAGCATCACCGCCACCCGCCAAAACAATGCGACGACCAGCAACTGCCATGAAGATAGGAAAGTGGTCCATGGGAAGGGCTTTCATAGTTTCTTGTGCTCACTATAGAATATTGTTCTATTAATTGCCCATATATCCGGATAATTAAGAATTATTATTCCATATATGCGGCGAATCAGGCCTTTTGGCCTTAGAATTGGGGAATTTCGGAATGGCGGTCCGGATTGACGACACAGATCGGAAAATACTCGCAGAGCTTCAGCGCGACGCGGCGCAGTCTTTGGATGAAATCGCCAAGAATGTGAGTAGTTCCAAGACGCCTGTCTGGAACCGCATCAAGAAGATGCGGGAAGCGAAAATCATCGGCCAGCAGACCGTTTTGCTGGATGCGGAGGCTTTGGGGTTTGAGGCATGTTTTTTTGTGCTGATCCGCACGTCAGAGCATGAGGCGAGCTGGCAAGCGAAGTTTCTCAAGGCGCTGAGAGACAGGCCGGAAGTGCAAGAGGCGCACCGTCTGGCGGGCGACATTGACTACATCCTTAAAGTGCGCGTCGCCAATGCGAGGGCCTATGACAAGTTTTATCAAGCTTTGATATCAGAGGTGCGCGTGCACAACGTAACTGCACTGCTGTCAATGGAAGAATTGAAGTTGACCGTGGCGCTGCCGCTTTAGGAGGTCACCCTCAACGACTTCAGCCCGTGAAAGTGGAAGACGTCGGCGTATTGCGGCGGCTCCGCCAAGGTGAGGTTTGGAAAGGTCTCAGACAAAACCCTGAGACCGACGAGCAATTCCAAACGGGCGAGCGGCGCGCCGACGCAGAAGTGAATGCCGCCGCCAAAGGCCGCATGTGCGGGCTTGTTGCGTTCCGGTCGAAACACGTTTGGGTCATCAAAGGCTGCGGGATCCCGATTGGCGGCACCCAAGAGGCAGGCGATTTGTTGGCCGCGGTTGAGCGAGTGCCCGAAAAAATCGATGTCCTCATAGACCCAGCGCGTGAACATGTGCAGGGGCGGATCGAATCGCATCACCTCTTCCACGACGCTAGGAGTGATGCTGCGAATGTCACGCTCCAAAAGGGCTTTCACCCCATTGCCCATCGTGTGGACCGTCGCCTCATGCCCAGCATTGAGCAAAAGGATAACGGTTGTCGTTAACTCATCTTTGCTCAAGCGGTCGCCATCCTCCTCCGCCGCAAGCAGGGCCGAGATAAGATCGTCTGCGGGTTTCTGTCGTTTCTCCGTTAGCACATCTTCGAGAAAGGCTTTGAACTCCTGCGTCGCTGCAACGGCGGCGTCTTCAACGGCGCGGGTGCGGCACGCTTGGTACATTGCGACCATTGCGTTGGACCAGCGCAGCAAATCGGGCGCGGCGCTGTCGGGGACACCGATCAGCCGCGCAATAACGATTGCGGGAAGGGGTTGCGCGAACTGCTTGAGCAGATCGAAGGGTCTATCTGGCACATTGCCAAGAAGGTCGCGGGCGAGAGCATCAATCTCAGGCTCCAAAGCCGCAATCCGGCGGCTGGTGAAGGACCGCAGAACCAAGCCGCGCAGGCGTGTGTGGCGGGGTGGCTCAAGCTCTAGCATCGAGTGTGCCTCGATATCATAAAAGGGCTTGAGGTGTTCTGCATGGTTGGGTGCCATCTCGGTCGGTGCCTCCCGCCCCATCCGACGGTCTTTCAGCGCGGCCATCACAGCGGCATGGCTGACCGCGCAGGGCATATCGTAGTCATCCCACCAGAACACGTCACCTGCGGCCCGCATCCGGTCATAGAAGGGGTAAGGGTTTTGGACGAACGTCGGATCGGTCGGGGATTGCGCCGCGTGTTTCATAAAACTCTGATGGGCGTTCGGCCGCGCGTTGGCAAGGGTCGTTCGACGTTGCGTCCTCCCGCCAAATTTTCTGGAATCGCGTCCTCCCGCCAAATTTTCTGGAATCGCGACCTTCTGACGCTTCTGTGATTTTGCATTCTATGGTACACCGACGTTAGGGACGCACGGTTTGGCCAACTAGAAGGGTCCGACAAAACCAGGGAGGTCGTAAAGTGGCACAGACGCCATTGGACGACGAACAGATTGACCGTCTAGCTTATGAACAAGCGGAGGAACACTTCCGGCTTGTCCGAAACCGCTTGTCGAAAGATGCCGTTGAAGCGCTCGCCAAAGAAGTGGTGGTGCGCATCGCTTTCCGACTTCCGCGGAACCTCCCCCCAGACCACGCACCGACAGAAGCCGAAATTATGGCGCTGTGTGAAGCCCTGTTGTCCAAAGATGAGATCGCAGCTGACCGCATCATTCTTGCCGCGCGGCGCGATGGCGTCAGCCCTGAAATGCTGAACCTTGGCTACGTTGCGGGCGCGGCGCGGATGCTGGGGGAAATGTGGGACGACGACCGCGTGTCCTTTGTCGAAGTCACAATTGCGTCTGGACGTCTCTACCGCATCATCCGTGGCCTGCGCCACGTGGTCGATGAAACTGTTAGCTTGCCCGGACCCGACCGCAATGTGCTGTTCGCACTCGTCCCCGACGAGTCTCATACGCTCGGGATCGAAATCGCTACTGAAGTGTTCCGACGCGAAGGCTGGGAAGCTGAAATGCTGGTTGGCGAGACCCATGACGCGATTGTTGCAGTCACTCAACAGCGGCGGTTCCGCTCAATCGTGCTGGTCGCCCATTCCGAACATATGTTGGCCAACCTCATCAGCCTCGTGTTGGCTGTCCGGATCACGCAGCCTTTAGCCTATGTCGTTGTCGCGGGTAAAATTGTCGATGTAGTCAAAGACGTCACGACCCTTGTGGGGGCCGATGACGTTATTCCTGACATGGAAAGCGCGGTGGCCCGACTGGGGGCTATCGTCGATATGGGCTAGGCTTTTTCCAGCGCGCTGATGATTGGTGAGAAGTCCACGGCTTTCAGGCTCGCCCCACCGACCAGAGCACCGTCGACGTTATCGACGGCAAAAATCTCCGCCGCATTGCTGTCTTTGACGGACCCGCCATACAGCAAGGGTATTTCGTTCGCGTCAGCGAAGCGCACTTTCAGCACTCTGCGAATATGCGCATGTACCTCTGCGATCTGTTCGGTCGAAGGGACTTTTCCCGTTCCGATGGCCCAAACAGGTTCGTAGGCAATCACTGTGTTAGCAGCGGTGGCATCATCTGGCACGGACCCCGCTAATTGCACATCCATCACGTCCAATGTTGTGCCAGCCTCACGCTCTGCCAGCGTCTCACCGATACAAATAATCGCAACCAATCCGGCGGCGTAGGCGGCTTGCGCCTTCTTCGCGATCAGCGCGTCGGATTCGCCGTGATCCGTGCGTCGCTCCGAATGTCCGACGATGATGCTTGTGGCACCTGCCGCTTTCATCATGGAGGCAGAGATTTCGCCGGTATGCGCGCCACTTACCGCCGTGTTACAATCCTGACCACCGATGCCAATTTTGCCAGCGTTGGTACGGGCCTGAGAAATCAGCGTGGCAGGTGGGCAAATGATGACATCAACAGTGGGGTCTGGGTGCGCAGAACTCAGGGCAGTCAGTTGCAACAAATCCTCCGCAGTCCCATTCATTTTCCAATTTCCTGCGGCGATCTTTCTTGGCATGACGGGCCCCTTCAAAACTGTTTCGCCCTCTTTACCAACCTTTGTGGCGGAGCGTAACCGCTTGCATTTTTGGACATTGTCTCGCATGTGAAGCCCGACCAAAACGACGGAGGCGGACCAATATGATCCCGCGCATTGATGCAGCAGCCTTGCTTGATCCAACGCATGAGCGTCACGAGGAAATGCGCGCGCGAGTGGCCGACGCCGCGACCAGTATTGGGTTTATGACCGTCCACAACACGCCCATTTCAGAAGAGTGGGTCCGCGATTTGATTGAGCGCTACCGCGCGTTCTTTCATCTGCCCGCTGCGGAAAAGGCGCAGTACGATATGGCCAAGACCGGCTCCAACCGGGGTTGGGGCGCGCCGGGGTCTGAACAAGTCGACCCGAATGCCAATCCTGACTACAAACAGGTCTTCGACATCGGTTCGATCCTGCCGGATGCAACACCTGAGGGGACGAAGGGCCTGTTGTGCTATGCGCCAAACATCTGGCCGGATGCGCCGGAAGGCTTCGCGGATGCGCTGCGGAACTATTATTATGCCAGCACTGGTTTTGCGCTCGGTTTGCTGTGTGGCATTGCCGATGCGATTGGGTCCGATGCTGACTATTTCCGCACACAGTTCAGCTATCCTATGTCCCTTCTGCGCGGGAATTTCTATCCCGAACGCCCTGCTTGGGCGGGGGAGAAGGATTTTGGAATTGCGACCCATACGGACTATGGCTGTCTGATTCTGCTGGCGACGGATGGCTCGCCAGGACTTGAGGTGCGCAAACGTGGTGGGGGCTGGATCCCTGTCTCAGCCTCGCCCGGTGAGTTTGTCATCAACTTTGGTGAAATGTTGGAGTTCTGGACTGGTGGCAAGGTTAAGGCGACACCGCACCGTGTTGTCGGCACGAATGCGGAACGCATTTCTATCCCACTGTTCTTTAATCCGAATTACGACGCCAATGTCGCGCCTGAGGGGAAGGAGCCGATCTCAGCCGGGGATCATTTGGAGCAACGCTACAAAGAAACCTACGTTCACCTACAAAAGGCGAGCTAAAGCGTCGCAAGCGTTCGTTTGGCCCAAACGAGTGCGGATCCTAGATCTTCAAGCGCATCTTCTGGCAAGGACCAGTAAGGCATCTTGTGAAACTGCTCACCGCCTTCAGCAATCAAATCGGCTGCGACGTCGTCTTTGGCTTTGAGGTAGAGGCGCCTATCCGCGCTCATCAACGCAAAGACCGTTCCGTCGTGATAAAGGCACATCCCGCCAAACATCTTGCGGACGGTCAGCCCCCCCCAAAGGATCAAAGAGTTCAAGCGCAAAGGCGATATCCGCCTCTGACATGATCATTTGGCGGTGATCGTCTCATTAAATTTAATGGACTCCCCACACCCGCAAGCATCCACGACGTTCGGGTTGTGGAATTTGAAGCCGCTTTCGAGGAGGCTGACTTCATAATCAATCTCTGTTCCAAAAAGGAACATCTGCGCCATCGGTGCAATCATCACGCGGGCGCCATCCTGCTCGACAACCTCGTCGAGCGGATCAACCTCCGTCACGTATTCCAACGTGTATTCCATACCCGCGCAACCGCCTTTCTTGACGCCAATGCGCAAGCCTTCATGCGCGTCTTTCGCCATCAGTTTGGCAATCTGCGCAGCGGCTTTGTCTGTCAGGGTGACGGCTTGTTTGCCGGGAATACAGAACATGATCGTATCTCCTTACAGATAAGAGATAGGGGGTAGGCGGCTTTGGCTCAAGCCTTTCGAGGGATTGGCTTACATAAAGCCCAATTCAAGCCGCGCCTCATCCGACATGTTTTCCATGCCCCATTGCGGCTCAAACGTCATTTTCACATCGACCTGTTTCACACCAGGGATCGGCTCAATCGCATCGGCGACCCATCCAGGCATCTCGCCAGCGACGGGGCACCCAGGTGCTGTTAGGGTCATGATGACGTTTACAGCGGACTCGTCATCAATCGTGATCGTATAGATCAGGCCCAGATCGTAAATATTCACTGGAATTTCTGGGTCGTAGACCGTCTTGCACGCCTCAACGATCGTATCGAATAACGGGTGTTCCGTTGTTGACGGTTTGATCAGGGGTGTCCCTTCCATCATGGGTGTGTCGTCGGTCATTGAGTGGTTCCAAACGCATGTCTCGACCACCGATATAGGAAGGGACACCGCCACGGTAAAGCGCAATTGGACAAAGATTGCGTCGCTTTGGAACTTTGTGCATAGGGGCGTGGCAGAGAACGGACAGGATATGACGCAGTTTCAGTTCCAGAAAACCCGCCAAGACGGCAAGGCGCGGACAGGCATGATTTCGACGCCGCGCGGCGACATTTGCACACCTGCCTTTATGCCTGTGGGAACGGCAGCGACGGTGAAGGCGATGATGCCTGAAAGCGTGGCGGCGACTGGCGCAGATATCCTTTTGGGAAACACCTATCACCTGATGCTGCGCCCGACGGCGGAGCGGATTCACGCACTGGGTGGCCTGCATAAGTTTATGAATTGGGACAAGCCCATCCTCACCGACAGCGGTGGCTTTCAGGTGATGAGCCTTGCGGGGCTTAGAAAGCTGACTGAGAAGGGCGTCACCTTCCAATCCCACATCGACGGGTCAAAGCATGAGTTGACGCCAGAGCGATCGATGGAAATTCAGCGGCTGTTGGGTTCCAACATCGTGATGTGTTTTGATGAATGCCCCGCGCTGCCAGCGGAACGTGACCGAATTGCCGAAAGCATGCGCCTATCGATGCGGTGGGCGGAGCGGTCGCGGGAGGCATTTGGCGACCGTCCGGGCTATGCGCTTTTTGGTATTCAGCAAGGCGGTCTAGAAGAAGATTTCCGCGCCGAAAGCGCCGAAGCACTGCGCGAGATTGGATTTGAAGGCTATGCCATCGGTGGATTGGCTGTGGGCGAGGGGCAGGAGGCGATGTTTCGTTGCCTCGACTTTGCGCCGGATCAGCTGCCGGAAGACAAGCCGCGATATCTGATGGGCGTGGGCAAGCCGGATGACATCGTGGGCGCTGTGAAGCGCGGCGTGGATATGATGGACTGCGTGCTGCCGTCGAGATCAGGCCGCACAGGACAGTGCTTCACACGGCACGGCGTTGTGAACATAAAAAACGCTCGCCACGCCGATGATCCGCGCCCATTGGATGAGAATTGCAGTTGTCCGGCCTGCTCTAATTATTCACGGGCCTATCTGCATCACGTCTTCCGCTCGCAAGAGATGATTTCTGGTATGCTGATGACATGGCATAATTTACAATATTTTCAAGATATTATGCAGGATATGCGGGACGCAATTGCGGCGGGGACTTTCGCCGCATGGGAGGCCGATTTCCACGCGGGTCGCGCTAACGGCGATATCGAGCTGCTTTAAGCGATGGGACGGGCGCCGCTATTTGGCAGCGCCAAACGCGCCCCGCCCACCGTCCCGTCTGCACGAATGGTAAGGAATCGCTCCATTTCAGGTGCGCGCCTGCAGCGTTAACCTTTCGTTAGTGAGTGTTTGTCAGGTTTTACGTCATGCCATTTTTGTTTGTGTCTTTGTCTTGGGCCGCAGCCACCGGCGTCGCCGTTGCGATGCTGGGTTAACCCAGCTTCAAATCAGAACAATTCAGGGTCTCACAGGGGATTGATCGCCTGATGGGTGAATTTCCTATTTGATTCACAGGAAAATCGTTGCAGGCCCTTGCCCTGCTCTGCCCACGCTGGCACAACTACATAGTGCGGTCGCGTTGATGGTTGAAACTGCTATTTCGACCCCCAGATAATAACTCCGGAACAGAGATATCGATGTTGCCGCCAGGCGGGACGGGATGTCTTGCGAAAAAAGGAAATTGAGCATGCAAGAACCGTTGAGTTCGTCTTACCCAGTCCTGCCTTTACGCGACATTGTGGTTTTCCCACATATGATCGTTCCGCTTTTCGTGGGCCGCGACAAATCCGTGCGCGCGCTGGAAGAGGTGATGCAGGACGACAAACAAATCCTCTTGTCCAGTCAAATAGATGCAGGGGAGGATGATCCGCAGGTTGACGGCATCTACCGGACCGGCGTGCTGGCCAACGTGTTGCAGCTATTGAAGCTGCCCGATGGCACAGTAAAAGTGCTGGTCGAAGGGCGCAGTCGTGTGCAGATCACAGAATTTTACGACAATCCGAACTTCTTTGAAGCCTCTGCCGAGTATCTGACCGAAGAGCCCGGCAATTTGGACGAAATCGACGCGCTTGTGCGGTCTGTGGCCAATGAGTTTGAGCGCTACGCCAAAGTTAAAAAGAACATCCCCGAAGAAGCGATGGCCGCTGTCGGTGAGACAACAGAGGCTGACAAGCTGGCCGATCTCGTAGCGGGCCATCTTGGGATCGAGGTGAACCAAAAGCAGGAGCTTTTGGAAACACTGGTTGTGACCGAACGCTTGGAAAAGGTCTTTGGCCTGATGCAAGGCGAAATGTCCGTCTTACAGGTTGAGAAAAAGATTAAAACCCGTGTCAAAACCCAGA
>NZ_CBFIEO010000007.1:99609-140680 GCF_965661665.1 Cognatiyoonia sp.
GCCATTCAGAAGGAACTTGGCGACGGCGAAGAAGGCCAGAACGAGGTTGAAGAGCTTGAAGCCAAGATTGCAGAGACCAAGCTTTCCAAAGAAGCCAAGGAAAAGGTCGATGCCGAGCTGAAAAAGCTGAAAAACATGTCGCCGATGTCGGCGGAAGCCACAGTTGTGCGTAATTACCTTGACTGGGTGTTGGGCGTGCCTTGGGGTGTTAAATCACGCACCAAGAAGGACCTAAACCGCGCGCAAGAGATTTTGGACAACGATCACTATGGCCTTGAGAAGGTTAAAGAGCGGATCGTTGAGTATCTTGCCGTGCAGCAACGCTCCAAAAAGCTGAAAGGGCCGATCATGTGCCTTGTCGGCCCTCCGGGTGTTGGTAAGACATCGCTGGGTAAGTCCGTTGCCAAAGCCACAGGCCGTGAATTCATTCGAATTTCGCTTGGTGGTGTGCGGGACGAATCTGAGATCCGTGGCCACCGTCGGACTTACATCGGCTCCATGCCTGGCAAGATTATTCAGGCGTTGAAAAAGGCGAAAACCACAAACCCTCTGATCCTGCTCGATGAGATCGACAAGATGGGTCAGGATTTCCGTGGCGATCCAGCCTCGGCGATGCTTGAGGTGCTTGATCCGGAACAGAACGCGACCTTCGTCGACCACTATCTTGAGGTGGAATACGACCTGTCGAACGTGATGTTCCTGACCACTGCAAACTCCTACAACATGCCGGGACCTCTGTTGGACCGGATGGAGATTATCTCCCTCGCGGGCTACACCGAGGATGAGAAACGGGAGATTGCGCGTCAGCATTTGCTACCCAAGGTTCTGAAGAATCACGGGCTGAAGGAGAAGGAATTCTTCATCTCAGACGAAGCTCTGACAAAGGCGATCCGCCTTTATACGAAAGAGGCGGGCGTCAGGAATTTGGAGCGTGAACTTGCGAAGGTCGCACGGAAAGCGGTCACGAAGATTGTGAAGAAAGACGCCGATGTGATTTCCGTAACTGAGGACAATCTTAATGACTACCTCGGGGTCGAAAAGCATCGCTTTGGTCTTGCCGAGAAGGAAGATCAGGTTGGTGTGGTCACAGGCCTTGCATGGACCTCTGTTGGGGGTGAGTTGCTCAACATCGAAGCGTTGCGCCTACCCGGAAAAGGCCGGATGAAGACAACCGGCAAGTTGGGTGACGTGATGAAGGAGTCGATTGATGCGGCCTCTTCCTATGTCCGCTCCATCGCGCCAGAGATTGGTGTCAAACCGCCAAAATTCGACGCGATCGACATCCACGTGCACGTGCCGGACGGAGCAACGCCCAAGGATGGTCCGTCTGCTGGCCTGGCTATGGTGACCTCTATAGTTTCCGTCATGACCGGTATTGCCGTGCGCAAAGACATCGCGATGACGGGTGAGGTAAGCCTACGCGGGAATGCGATGCCGATTGGTGGCCTGAAGGAAAAGCTGCTGGCCGCGCTGCGCGGTGGCATCAAAACCGTGCTGATCCCAGAAGAGAATGCGAAAGATCTGCCGGACATTCCAGACAATGTGAAAGATGGCTTGGAGATCATCCCAGTGACGCATGTGTCAGAGGTCCTGAAACTCGCGCTGGTGTCAGAGCCGACATCGATCGAATGGGATGAGGCTGCTGAGGAAGCGCGGGTTGCAGCGTCCAAGGACAGCAATGGCGTAGTAGGTGCAGGCGTCCACTAGGACGGCTTCACCAACCACGCAAAAGAAAAGGGCACGCCGAGACGTGCCCTTTCTCAGCCAGATGGCCAGTAAGTCTTAGTCGCTCATGCTGTCGTCTTCAGCGGTTGCTGCGACAAAAATCAGAGCCAGCAGGATCGCAGGAACGATCAGGCCGGCCAGGGAGGATGTTGGTGCTGGTGCGTCAACAACAACAACAGGTGCTTCCACGACTTCTGGAGCCAGGCCACCAGCAGTCGCAGTAGTTGCAGAAACAGCCAGAGCAGCTGCAGCAGCGAGTTTAACGAAAGTCATATCGATCTCCTTGATAGTCGAAACTGTGAACTGGACTACGAGGGTGCCGACAGCGAGCCGGCGTAATGTGGCCCCATAATCAGTTAATTATTTTATGGATTGGTAAGACGCGAAAAACAAGCGCCGGCATTTGTCAAAGCAAGTTTTGCTGACGATCAAAGGGGGGGTGAGGCATTGAAACCACAGGTTGGACGCTATTTTTAGCGCGCGTTATCCAGCAATCGCAGAAAGTGAAGGCTTTAAACTACGTTATCAGCGGCAGACCCGAATCCGAGTCTGCCGAAACTTCTATGTCGGATGGACGACTTAGCTGTCTGTTGCCGTGTCGCTATCGGACTTATGAGTCGCTGTCGGACTCAGCAGTCGCGGCGATAGCAATCAATGCAAGCAAGATTGCAGGAACAATCAAGCCGCCAAGAGAGCTCGTAGGCTCCATCATAGGTTCAACCAATATTGGCTCGACAACAGTGTCTGCCATACCACCAGCAGTGGCAGTTGTCGCGGAAACAGCGATGGCTGCAGCAGCAAGTTTAACAAATTTCATTTTGATCTCCTTGATCACTTATATACCGCCCGAACGAGGGTCATGAGCAGCGCGCCCATCAATTGTTCTGCCCCCGAGAGGTAGAAGAAATGCTAATGAATGAATTGGGTTGGGCAAGAGATTTGTGCCTATTTTCGAACCAAAATCTCATAATTATGGTCATCAAGTGCAGAATTGGGGTAGAAAAAGCACAAAGCAATGATGCGGGAACATGACTAAGACAAAGAAAACGAAGCCGAAGTAGTGGTGAGTCGGAATACTGCGCGTCCCAAAACCAAGGGCTCGGCCATCGCTGTTGCGGACCAGTTTGAAGCTTAAGCGGTCCCTCCAGCCACTGACATGGTGACGGAGGAACCGTTCAAGAAAGCGGATTTAATCGCGCAAGTGACAGAGGTGACGGGTCTGAAGCGACGATGTGAAGGCTGTTGTGGAAGCATCACTCGCCGCGATGGCGCAAGCGATGGCAGACGGGCGAGACTTGAATGCAATGCCGCTTGGCAAGCTCCGGCAGATTAAGACTAAGGAACTGGCTTCCGGAGCGGTGGTCCATACGCTAAAGCTCCGCCGAAAAGCCTTGTCAGATGACGGCGCCTAAACCGACGGACCCATGACCAACACATATCCAGAGCTTATTGTTCTTCGCCACGGGGAAACCGTTTGGAATCGGGAGAAGCGCATGCAGGGGGCGTTGAATTCCGAATTGACGGAGAAAGGTCAATTACAGGCGCGCCAACAGGGTGCGCTGTTAGAACAGATGAATGTGAGCGATTGGACTGCGTATTGCAGCCCGCAAGGGCGCGCGTTTCAAACAGCGGGGATCGCGGTTGCACCCCTCATGGGACGCGTCCGGACCGATGAGCGCTTACGGGAGATTGAGGTCGGCGCTTGGTCGGGGCTGCTTCGATCAGAGTTGAGGGTGGATGGCGATTTAGCGGATGGTCCTGATGGCCCGATTGTCATGTACGAGCAGGCGCCAGGGGGCGAAGGGTTTGATGCGTTGGAGTCGCGCTGCCGCGCGTTTCTAAATGATTTGACGGGGCCATCTGTCCTTGTCACGCATGGGATTACGTCGCGCATGTTGCGCACGATCGTCTTAGGTTTGGGGCGCTCTGAATTGGGTAAGATCGCAGGTGGACAGGGGAATTTGTTTCATCTCAAAGATGGGGTGCAAAAAGAGATTGTTTGATGCTTGCAATGCGCAAATGCATCCAGTAGTACCCCGCCAGACGGGTCGTTAGCTCAGTTGGTAGAGCGCTTCGTTTACACCGAAGATGTCGGGAGTTCGAGCCTCTCACGACCCACCACTTTCCCTCACTTTGCGATTACGAAGCGGCACCATGCTGCTGATGTGCCGTCCTTTTGAGCAGTTGGCGCTCAGACTTGTACATTTGAACATGTTCCTTCAGTCACGTGTCATCAGAATGCAGCAACTTGGGCTGGATTTCCTCAGGGCAGTAACTCGACCTTTAGGTGAACGCCCCTTGGCGGTAAGAACGGTGATCCATTTTAACTATCAGATTTTCAATTAGTTTTCGCCGAAACTGGGGTTGTTATTTAGTTTCGGGACACACATTCCAATGTTGCGGTAGGGTGGTTCTTACCACTTTTGAGCAGTCCCTGCCTCAAATCTTGCCCGAACAGTTAAACGCTCTCATACTTGCCTCAGCGAACGCAATTGGGTGATGTTTTTGGAGTGTTTGGTATTTGAGTCGTCGGCCACAAAGCCATGACGAAAATTCTAGGCTGAAATGCGCACTTTCTGACTTGACGCCCCAGCACCCTTAGCCTACTCCACCCTTCACGCGCGGTTGTAGCTCAGTTGGTTAGAGTACCGGCCTGTCACGCCGGGGGTCGCGGGTTCGAGCCCCGTCAACCGCGCCAGTTCTCCATTAAAATATTAGTACACCGTTCGTACACAGGGCGTATGTACGCCGTGCGCACATGCGCGTGCTGAATCAGCCGTCAGACGACATCTTATGCAGAATGCGCGCCCAGCTTCGAATACCTTTATGGAAGCTGGAGAGGTCGTACTTTTCGTTTGGGCTGTGGATCTGATCGTCGTCCTTGCCGAACCCGACCAGCATCGCATCCATGCCAAGGTATTTTTTGAAATGACCAGCGATTGGGATCGAGCCGCCGCAGCCGACGAAGGTGGCCGCGTTTGGCCATTCATCTGTCAAGGCTTTACGGGCTTGATCAAAGGCTGGATGGGTCGTGCTCATCTGGCTTGCAGGGCTTGCACCATGATCGTGGAAAGTTACGTTGCAATCTTCCGGCACCATGTCGGATACCATTTTGCGGAAGTTTTCACGGATCTTCAGCGGGTCTTGTCGCCCGACGAGGCGGAAACTGATTTTTGCAGAAGCCTCGGAGGGCAGGACAGTTTTGAAACCCTCACCGGTGTAGCCGGAGGTCATGCCGTTGACCTCGCAGGTTGGGCGCGACCAGATCATCTCCAACGGGCGGCGACCTTGTTCACCAGCAGGGAGGCTTAGGCCCACGTCACCGAGGAAGTCTTTCTCATCAAACTTCAGATCGTCCCAGCTTGCAGCAAGCTCATTCGAAAGTTCCGGCACGCCGTCATAGAAGTCAGGCAGCGTGATCCGCCCCGTTTCGTCGTGAAGCGACGCGATGATTTTGGCAAGAACGCGGGCAGGGTTCATCGCCAGTCCGCCGTACATGCCAGAATGCAGGTCTTTGTTGGGGCCGGTGATTTTGATTTCTTCACCCAGAAGGCCGCGCAGTTGGGTGATGATTGCAGGCGTGCTGTCACCGTAGAGCCCCGTGTCACAGATGAGCGCGATGTCAGCAGTCAGCTCCTCCGCGTTCTCTTTCATAAACGGGATGAGTGAGGGAGAGCCTGATTCTTCTTCCCCTTCAAAGAAGATGGAGATTTTCGCAGGCAAGCTCCCATGCACCGCTTTCCAAGCGCGGCACGCCTCCACAAAGGTCATCAGCTGGCCTTTGTCATCAGAGGTTCCGCGTCCTCGGATCACTTTGCCTTTGGGCGCGTCTTCGAGTTTGGGATCAAAAGGGTCGTTGTCCCAAAGCTCAAGTGGATCAACGGGTTGCACGTCGTAGTGACCGTAGAACATGACATGCTGGCCCTCGCCATCGGCATGCGCCACGACCATCGGATGACCCGGCGTCTCGCGCTTGCTGGCGTCGAAGCCAATGCTTTTGAGGTCGTCGACCAAGATGTCCGCCGCTTTCTGGCAGTCCTTCGCATAGGCGGGATCGGTCGAAATTGACGGGACACGAAGCAATGTGAAAAGTCGTTCGACCGAAGCGTCGAGGTCGGCATCAATGCGGTCAAGAACAGGAGCGAGTGTCATCAGGGGCGGCCTTTGGTTTTTGTCGTGCCTAGCTTGCGATGTTTCAGCCCAGCGTCAATCAATCTTTGACACTTTTGGGGTCATTTAATTGAGGTAAAAGTTTCGTGCAGGGCGCAAGGTTTAGAGGGGGCGTCAAACTGTACCATATTGCCCGGTGGGGAGAGGCACTATATGACGCTTAGAACGATTCAAAGTAGGCCGAAAAGGCGGCTTCTGACGAACCAAAGGAACACGTTGTGGATTATAACGCGCCCCTCGATCGGGCCCTGAACAAACTGCATGAGGAAGGCCGGTACCGAACCTTCATCGATATTGAGCGGACCCGTGGCCATTACCCGCACGCTGTTTGGCGCAAGTCAGATGGTAGCCAGGCGCAGGTTACCGTGTGGTGCGGCAACGATTATCTTGGCATGGGTCAGCATCCGGTTGTCATCGCCGCGATGCAGGACGCGGTTGAGGCAACCGGCGCAGGGTCCGGTGGCACGCGCAACATTTCTGGGACAACGACCTATCACAATCAGCTTGAAGCCGCGATGGCGGATCTGCACGGGAAAGAGGCATCTCTTCTTTTCACCAGCGCCTACATCGCAAATGACGCAACGTTGTCGACGTTGCCAAAGCTGTTCCCAGGCCTCGTGATCTTTTCCGACACGCTCAACCACGCCTCCATGATCGAAGGTGTGCGGCGTAATGGCGGGGCCAAGCGCGTCTTCCGTCACAACGACGTCGCGCATCTGCGGGAGTTGTTGGAAGCCGAAGATAGCGACGTCCCTAAAGTGATCGCGTTTGAGTCGATTTATTCGATGGACGGCGACGTAGCACCGATCGAAGCGATCTGTGACTTGGCCGAGGAATTCGGCGCGCTGACCTATTTGGATGAGGTTCATGCGGTCGGCATGTACGGTCCGCGCGGCGCAGGGATTGCGGCCCGTGACGGCGTGATGCATCGCATCGACATCATCAACGGAACCTTCGCCAAAGCCTACGGTGTCATGGGTGGTTACATCGCTACCTCTGCCAAAATGTGCGATGCCATAAGATCATATGCGCCGGGGTTCATCTTTACAACATCACTGCCACCAGCCGTTGCCGCAAGCGCTTTGGCAAGCGTGGAGTTTCTGAAACAAGACGACACGTTGCGAGAGCAGCACCAGACACAAGCGAAGATCTTGAAGCTGCGGCTCAAGGGTCTTGGCCTGCCGATTGTGGATCACGGGACGCACATTGTGCCGCTGATCGTCGGAGATCCGGTGCATACACAAAAGCTGTCCGACATGCTGTTGGAAGAGCATGGGATTTATGTTCAGCCGATCAATTTCCCAACTGTGCCACGAGGGACAGAACGGCTGCGTTTCACTCCGTCGCCGGTGCACGGATCGGGGGAGATGACGCAACTTGTTGAAGCACTTGACGCGCTTTGGTCCCATTGTGCGCTGAACCGTGGCAAACTTGCCGGATAGGTCAAACGCGGGTGCATTTTCGGTGCGCTTATGATAAGTTCTTATAAAGGCTGAGTGTTCCGATTCGACGGGGCACAGTCAGGGGCAGCGTTAACGGGATCGCTCATGATCGGAAAAGGCTTCAGACGCACTGATGTGGCTGAGCAAGTCGAAGCGAAAGGCTTCGACGCCTTTGATTTGCGCCTTGGTGATCTGATGCGTGGGGAGCGGGCGACCCTTGGCAAAAGCCTTCTGGATGTTCAGCGCGAGCTTAAAATCAAAGCCGGATACATTGCAGCGATTGAAAATTGTGATCCCTCCGCTTTCGACACGCCTGGATTTATCGCGGGCTATGTGCGGTCCTATGCGCGCTACCTTGGCATGGACCCCGAATGGGCATTTACGTCCTTCTGTGCGGAAAGCGGTTTTGCCACCGCGCACGGGATGTCGGCGGATGCGTCGTCGAGCAAGCCAAAGTCTGAAGTGATTGCGAGCCTTGCGCCCGGCAACGACATCTTTGCCAGCGCGGGTGCGCCGTATCTGCCGTCGAACGAACCGATGTTCGGACGGGTGGAGCCTGGAGCAATTGGCTCTCTCGGGATTTTGATCGCTGTGATCTGCGGCCTGGGCTACGGTGGCTGGACGATCCTGCAAGAAGTGCAAAAGGTGCAATTGGCACCTGTAGAACAAACGCCTCAAGTGGCCTCCACACTTGATCCATTGGCAGGGGGCAGCGACCTCGTTCAGCCGGAAGAGGATCGCTTGGCCTTGAACGCGCCATCGGCGGATGCGTTGGACCGCTTGTACAGACCTCAACCCTTGCAAGTGCCCGTTCTGGTCGCGCGTGATGCGCCGATTTCAACCTTGAATCCCGGCTCCTTCGGGGTGATTGAGCCTGTCACGGGCATTGACGCGGCGATTGCTGAAGCCGTCGCCAACCCCGTCGAATCACCCATCGCGCCGGCGGTTCAGGTGAATGAGGCACCGATTCCGGAGGTTGTATTGGTCGCGGCACGTCCTGCATGGGTCCGTGTGAAGGCGGCTGATGGAACTATCATCTTCACGGGCAACATGAATGCTGGTGAGACGTTCGAACTGCCACAGACAGAAGAGCCCGCGACCTTGCGTGTGGGGGCCAGTGGTGCGCTTTACTTTGCGGTAAACGGCAAACTTTTCGGTCCGGCGGGTCCGGATGGGACAATAACGGATAACATTAAGCTCGATAGCGTGAATCTGCTTGCGTCTTATGAGCCTGCGGACACCACGCGGGATCAGGATTTGGCGGATATTATTCTCGCACAGTTGGCGCTGGAAGAGTAGCGCAAGCGATTGACTTGAATGATAAGGCGGCCCTCTGCCGCCTTTTGTTTATCCGCGGATGGCTTCCACAATCTGTTGCATCTGATCGAGCGGCACATAGCCGCGCAGCATCTGATCTTGCATCACAAAGGTGGGTGTTCCAGTGATTTGGAGCCGTTGCGCCAAGGCGCGGTTGGTCGCGATGACGTGGGTCACGTCTGGGCTGTTCATTTCGGCAACGATGCTATCGGGGTCGAGCCCGACCGTCACCGCGAGGCGGGTCAGACTGTCAATCGTTACGTCGCCGCGAAACTCCATCAAAATGTCATGGACGGATTCATAAGCCTCATCTCCCTCAACATTCCGAACGGCCAGCGCGAAGCGGGAGGCGAGCTCAGACTGTTCACCCAAAATTGGGAATTCCTTGATGATGTAGCGGATGTTTCCATCGGTGTGGAGCAGCTCCTTGGTTTCAGGGAAGGCGCGTTTGCAGAAGCTACAGCGGTAATCCATGAATTCGACCAAGGTGATGTCACCATCTGGATTGCCACCGACGAAAGACGTCGGATCGTTGAACAACGCATCCGCATTGGCCCGCGCCATTGTGACGTCAGCTTGGACTTTAGCTTGCTCTTCACGCGCCCGCAGGATGCCGATGGCTTCCATGATCACCTCTGGATTTTCCAAAAGGTATTCGCGGACCTCTGCCCGAAAGGAGGACCTTTCGGCATCGGTCATCTCTTGCGCCTGCAGGGGTGCTGCAAAGAAGAGGAGGACTGACAATAGAAAACGCATGAAAAGGCACCTTTGGGTTGGGGTGCGTTAGGCAAAACATATCCGTGACCTGCTGCCAAGACACATTGACGTCATATCGGTTCGAAAGGCATCTAGGAAGAAGGAAGAGGAGGTGGAGCATGCGCAGTTCGAACAGGGGCGATGTTGACCCATTCATAGTGATGGATGTGATGGAAGCCGCGCGTCAAGCGGAGGCTGCGGGACGGCACATCATTCATATGGAAGTGGGTCAGCCCGGAACTGGCGCGCCAGCGGCGGCGCGGGCCAAACTTGCGGCATCGCTTGATAATCCGCTGGGCTACACCGTGGGCTTGGGATTGCCGGAGCTTCGGGAGCGGATCGCGCAGCTTTATGTAGATTGGTACGGTCTAACGCTTGATCCGAACCGGATTGTCATCACTGCTGGCGCCTCTGGCGCGTTTCTGTTGGCGTTTTCGGCTTTGTTCGACAACGGTGCACGGGTAGGGCTCGGGTTGCCGTGTTATCCATCCTACCGGCAGATATTGAAGGCTGTGGGCCTGACAGCGGTCGAGATGGAGACGACGCTTGAAGCGCGTTTCCAACCTGTGCCCGAGGATGTGGCCAAGCATCAGTTGGACGGGTTGATTGTCGCGTCACCTGCAAACCCAACAGGCACGATGTTAGACAAGCCTGCATTGGCTGAACTCGCTAAGGCGTGCCAGCAGGCAGGGGCGGCGTTCATCTCTGACGAGATTTATCATGGCATTGATTACGACAAGAAACCAGTGACCGCGCTTGAGGTAACGGATGATGTCTATGTCGTCAATTCCTTCTCCAAATACTTTTCGATGACCGGTTGGCGTGTGGGCTGGATGGTTGTGCCGGAAGATCACGTTCGGCGGGTGGAGCGGTTGGCGCAAAATATGTTCATTTGTCCATCCCATGCCTCTCAACGATTGGCGTTGGAAGCGATGAACTGTGACGATGAATTGCAGCGCAATCTGGCTGTTTATGCAGAGAACCGTCGGTTGTTGCTCGACGGGTTGCCAAAGGCTGGCTTTGACAAGATCGCGCCACCAGATGGGGCGTTCTATATCTATGCCGATGTGTCGGAGCATACCGAAGAGTCGCTCGCTTTCTCGAAAGAGATTTTGGATGAGGCGGGCGTGGCCGTAACGCCGGGACGGGATTTTGATCATGTCGATGGGCGGCATTGGTTGCGCTTCTCTTATGCGGGATCGATGGCGGATATGGTCGAAGGGCTCGCTCGGCTGACGGCGTTTATGGAGGCGCGTCGCAGATGATGCATTGGGTCATCCCTTTGCTGCTATAAGCAGGTTCTGTTGCGGCGTAGGATTTTTCTGGTCTGGCCCGTGTGAACACAGACACCGCTCGGATCAGGGACACTACCGATGGTGTCCAGGTGACTTTTGTACTGAGCCAGATTGTGCCGTACCGTGTGTTCACATTGGCCGCGCCAGAGCGGTTGGTTCTGGATTTTCGAGAGGTTGATAGGACCGGCGTTGATGCGGACGAATTGGACTAATCCGAGCGTGTTGATGCGGTGAATTTCGGCACGCTCCGCCCCGGATGGTTGAGAATGGTATTGAGACTGAGCGGCCCGTTTGCGGTGAACGCCGTCGCGGGTGCAGTGGATGATGAAACGGGTGTCGCACAGCTTTCGGTGAGTTTGGTGCCGGTCAGCACAGAAGAGTTTGTCGAACGCTCCGGACCGCCGGTTTCGACAGGCTGGGACGATCTGCTGACCGAACCTGTAGTCGGACTACAACCGCATGCGGACGGTGCGACAGTGGTGGTGATTGACCCTGGGCATGGCGGTATTGATCCAGGGGCGGAGCATGGTGGCCAGCGGGAAGCGGACCTCATGCTGTCCTGGGGATCGAAGTCGCGGAGGCATTGAGCCAGACAGACGGCGTGACCGCAATTCTGACGCGAGATCGAGACCAATTCGTCCCCTTGACTAAGCGGATGACCATTGCCGGACAGAACGACGCGGATTTGCTGATTTCACTCCAAGCGGATGCCTTGGCGGAAGAACGCGCGCGAGAGGGGGGTCGGTCCATACTTTATCTGAGGATGCGGCGAATGGCGGAGCGGCATGAGCGCGGCGATCTCATTGCAGGGCTGGATTTGTCCGAACAGGATGAGCGCGTCGCGGTTGTTTTGATGGACCTTGCACGGGCCAAAACCGGCCCTCAGGGGCAGCGGTTTGCGGGCGCTTTGGTGGGCGCGCTGCACGAGCGGGATGTCAGGCTTATCGCAATGCATTGCGGCAGGGGCCACTCGCGGTTCTGAACGCGGCGGACTTTGCTTCTGTTTTATTTGAGGTTGGCTAGCTCTCCAGCGACCGAGACCGCGCAATACTCCAAGACCGCGACCAGCGGGCGGTGATCGTGGATGCAATCGTCGCGGCAGTGCTCGATTAGTCGTTGGCGGAGGCTGGGCGGGAATGACCTGCATAAATTCTCCCCAAATGCGCAGAAAAACTTGGCTGACTGCGGCTGTTTGCGGCTTTGACGCAAGGAAATGCTCCCCATATAAGACACACAACGACATGAAGGTGTGAGCACAACCGTGGTTCGGTTTATCTTATCGTTTTTCGGGGGCATCTTTTCGATGCTGACCTTAGGGCTGGCGATGGCGGCATTTGTCGTGGGCGCTGTGTTCTACATGTATGGCCGGGACCTGCCGTCATATGAGGTCTTGTCGCAGTACACGCCAAAAACGATCAGCCGGATTTACAACCGAGAAGGTCAGATAATTGACGAATATGCGGTGGAGCGGCGCCTGTTCACTCCGGCTGAAGAAATCCCTGACATTGTGAAGCAGGCGTTTATCTCTGCCGAGGACAAGAATTTCTACACGCACGCCGGATACGACCTGCGCGGTATTGCGGCGGCTGGGTATGAAGCGATTGCGTCACGGGGGGATAACCTGCGCGGTGCGTCCACGATCACGCAGCAGGTGATGAAGAACTTCCTGCTCGATGGCGGACGTACGGCGGAGCGGAAGATCAAAGAGATCATCCTTGCCGCACGGATCGATGGTGCGATGAGCAAGGAACAAATCCTTGAGCTTTACCTCAATGAGATTGACCTTGGCGTGCGCAGCTTTGGTGTGACGGCGGCATCTTTGTCCTACTTCAACAAACCACTTACGGAGCTGTCGGCGGCGGAGGCGGCATTCCTTGCCGTGCATCCGAAAGCGCCCTATAGCTACCACCCCGTCAACAACCGCGAAGCAGCGTTGGAGCGGCGGGATTTCATTCTGAAAGAGATGTTCGAGAACGGTTATCTGACGGATGAGGAATATCAGGTCGCGTTGGCGGACCCTTTGCGGACTGTTCAGAATGGCGATTTCCCAAGCTTTCAAAGCCAGCGACCAGATCGGGATTATTTCACATCCGAAGTGCGGCGTCAGTTAACGCGGCAGTTTGGCGAGGATGACATCGATTTCTCAGCCTCAGGCTATTCTATCCGTGCAACCGTTGATCCGAGTTTGCAGAAAGAAGCCGCCATCGCGTTGCAACAAGCGTTGGAGGAATATGACCGTGGCGTGGGCGCGTGGCGTGGGTCTGACGTCAAACTCCCTGCTGAGGCTTTGGTGGATGAAGACGCATGGCGCGTGGCGCTGAGTGCGGCTGACGTGCCACGCGATGTATTCTTGGGCGGCTACTGGCATCCAGCTGTGGTGCTGGCGGTTGAGGATCAGCAGCTGATCTTGGGCATCGAAGGGATCGCAACCGATGACGCGCGCGGAAACACCGTACCGCGATCTGACACGGCTTGGTTCTCTGGCGATTTGTTTGCCAACTTCGAGGTTGGCGATGTCATCCATGTGAGCAAGCTGGACGAAGGTTGGACTCTGCGCCAAGTGCCAGAAGTACAGGGCGGATTCATGGCGATGGACGTCAACACCGGCCGCGTCTTGGCGATGCAAGGTGGGTTCAGCTTCCAACATTCGTCGTTCAACCGCGCAACACAGGCCCGCCGCCAGCCCGGATCATCGTTCAAACCGTTTGTGTACGCCGCCGCGCTCGACAGTGGGTATTCGCCGGCAACTATCGTGGTGGACGCGCCAATTGAGATCAACACACCGCAAGGTGTGTGGCGGCCGCAGAACGCCTCCAATCAGTTCTACGGACCGACACCGCTGAGGACGGGCATCGAACAGTCACGAAACCTGATGACCATCCGCCTCGCTCAAGAGGTGGGAATGGATATTATCGCAAGCTATGCAGAAGACTTTGGCGTCTATGATCGGATGAGCCCGGTCTTGTCGACCGCTCTTGGCTCAGATGAAACGACCCTGTACCAAATGGTTGCCTCCTACGCGATGTTCGCGAATGGCGGTGAGCGGGTTGAGCCAACTTTGGTCGACCGTGTGCAAGACCGCTATGGCCAGACGATTTTCCGCCACGATCAACGCACATGTCTGGAGTGTAATGTAGACTTACCCGCTGGCGACTTGCCCGACATCACGTCCAACCGTGAGCGCGTGATGAATGAAATCACTGCGTATCAGCTCACGTCGATGATGCAGGGTGTTGTGCAGCGTGGCACGGCGCGATCCGCGATCAATTTGCCCGTGCCCATTGCTGGCAAGACCGGAACGACGAACGACGCCAAAGACGTATGGTTTGTTGGCTTCTCCTCCAACATCGTGGCGGGGTGCTACATCGGGTTTGATACGCCACGGTCTCTGGGCGCGCGCGCGTCAGGTGGCGGGATTTGCGGCCCTGTGTTCAACAGCTTCATGTCCAAAGCAATTGAAACCTATGGCAGCGGCGCGTTCCGCGCACCTGAAGATTGTCAGTTCATCAGCATCGACCGCTTTACTGGCGCGCGGTTGCCAGATGCCACATTCGGCGAAAACGTTGTGGCTGAGTGCTTCCGCGCGGGTGAAGAGCCGATCTTTGGCATCACTTTTGACGGTGGCTTTGCAATGGCGGCTGATTTGCCGCTCTTTGACGAAGTGGCGCAGCAGGCGCGGCAGGTGACGACCTCCACTGGTGCGACGGCGACTGTGGGTCCAAAGGCCACGTTTGGATCGCTCTCAACAGGTGGGCAGTACTAAGCCTGCTTGCCGACCTGCGGATGCGCAGCTATCACATCCTTTAAGTTTGACGTCAGCCGAAAAGAGATAACATGCGTGCGGAAACTCAGAATTCAATTGACGCCGTGCGCAAGTCTTTGGAGCTTTTGGCGCAGCGGATGGATTATGAGACGGCGCCGCATCGGTTGGAAGAATTCAATGCGCGGGTGGAAGACCCGAACCTTTGGGACAATCCGGACGCTGCCCAGAAACTGATGCGTGAGCGTCAAATGCTGGTGGATGCGCTGGACGGCTATGAGAGCATCAAGACTGAGTTGCAGGACAACATCGACCTTATTGAATTGGGGGAAATGGAGGGTGACGCAGAGGTTGTGTCAGAGGTTGAAGAGGCGCTGAAAGCGCTGGAGGCCAAAGCTGCTGAGAAAGAGCTTGAAGCGCTGCTTGATGGGGAGGCGGACGGCAACGACACTTTCTTAGAAATCAATTCCGGCGCGGGCGGGACGGAATCCTGCGATTGGGCATCCATGCTGGCGCGTATGTATGTGCGGTGGGCGGAGAAGAAGGGCTATAAGGTCGAACTTCAGTCGGAGACAGCGGGCGAAGAAGCAGGCATCAAATCGGCGGCTTTTAAAATCAGCGGTCACAATGCTTACGGTTGGCTTAAGTCCGAAAGTGGTGTGCACAGGTTGGTGCGGATTTCGCCCTTTGACAGTGCTGCAAAGCGCCACACCTCCTTTAGCTCTGTCTGGGTCTATCCGGTTGTGGATGACAACATCGAGATAGAGGTGAACCCTGCCGACATCCGCATCGACACGTATCGGTCGTCGGGGGCTGGTGGTCAGCACGTAAACACCACCGACTCCGCCGTTCGGATTACACACAACCCGACAGGAATTGTCGTCACGAGTTCTGAAAAGTCGCAGCACCAGAACCGCGATATTGCGATGAAAGCGTTGAAATCGCGGCTCTATCAAATGGAGCTTGATAAGCGGAACGCGGCGATCAACGAGGCGCACGAAAACAAGGGTGACGCGGGCTGGGGCAACCAGATCCGGTCTTACGTTCTGCAGCCTTATCAGATGGTGAAAGACTTGCGCACGAACCATGAGACGTCCGACACCAAAGGCGTGCTAGACGGGGATCTCGATGCGTTTATGGCTGCGACGCTGGCTTTGGATGTGTCGGGTAAGAGCCGTGCGGATGCGCAGGCTGAGGACTAGGCAAGTTTGACGCAGCGCCCGTCTGGTTGCAGTGCTGCGGCATATCGTTCCAATTTGGTCTGACATGCTTCAGCGTTTTTTTTTATCTTCTTGCACTCTTGGCGGTCATAGCTCTCACCGCCTGCGTGCAGATCATCCGCAATTCTGGGTTTGCGTCTTTGGCGCCTGCGCCGGCGAAAGCACTGCGGATTGAAACTTACAACATCCATTACAGCATCATGTCGCAGGTTACTGGCCCGTGGTCTGTTGGGGATTTGTAACGGTGGAAGGGGCCGCTTGACTTGGCCTTCAAAGCCGTTGGTGCGGATGTCATCGCGTTTCAGGAGATGGAAAGTTTCGGGGACCGGTCGGCGAGCGCCGAGAACCTGAAGTTGTATTGGTCCCTCGCCAATAATCTGGACTATGATGTCGCCGCGGTGGGCAACCCAGCCGCCTTCCCATCGACGTAATCAATCCTTTATCGACGGGATAGGGTATCGGTGGAGGATCAGGGCTGGTTCGTCTTCTCTACGATGCCTGATGTGATCTATTCGCGAACCTTCAATGGGTCGTTTCCAGCTTTGGGCTCTTGGGCGGCGTTAAGAGATGTGGGATCAGGCGCTGCGTTTCGGGTCGTCAACATCCACACGGATTTCCGAAGCAGCTCTAACAGAACCCAATCGATTGAACTGGTGGCCGAGCGGGTGCGTCGTTTGATTGAAGACGGTGAAACTGTTCTGGTTGTTGGAGATTTCAACGTAAGGCATGGGTCGAGCACGTTGAAAGTTCTGAAGGATGTGGGCCTGCGGTTTCTGAAAGTCGACGGGACGACTTATTATTTCAATCGCGGGCTAAACCTGTTTAGGGCGATTGATCACATTGGTTTGTCCGGTGCTACGGAGCCCGTGGGAGAGCCGGTTGTGCTGCGCCAGAAATTCGATGGGGAATGGCCAACCGATCACTACCCTGTCGTTCTGGATGTGACGATCGGACAATAAAAAAGCGGGCCTACTCGCCCGCTTTCCGTTTGCTTGAGAAGTTCAGCTAATCGGCTGATTTTGCCTTTGCTGCACCGCCGCCGGTAGACAAAGGATCATCCTGACGTTGGACGGACCCTTCGAAATGGGCGCCGCTTTCGATCGCAATTGTTTTATGGATGATATCGCCTTCAACCCGTGCGGTGGATGTGAGGCGGACTTTCAAACCACGGACACGGCCCACGATGCGGCCGTTGATGACGACGTCGTCAGCAACAACTTCGCCCTTCACGGTTGCGCCCTCACCGACGGTCAGAAGATGCGCGCGGATGTCGCCCTCGACCTGACCTTCGATTTGAATGTCACCGGTGGTTTTCAGGTTGCCGGTGATCAGCAAGTCAGAAGAAAGTTGCGATGCCGGTGGTTTTGCTTTTGGCGTTACTGGCGCAGAAGATGGGGCAGGCGCCGCTGGCTTGCTTTCCGGCTTTGCCGCATTGTCAGCACCTGGGCCAGGTTCATTGATTTTGGATTTAGAAAACATCTTGTCCAGCTCTTATGTAGATCATTGGATTGACGGCATTACCGCCAACGCGCACTTCATAGTGCAAGTGTGGTCCGGTGGACCGTCCAGAATTTCCCATATCACCAATTCGCTCGCCGCGCGAGACTCTTTCGCCGACGCTCACACGAATCGCATTCAAATGTGCATAGCGCGTTTCAATCCCGAAATCATGTTGGATTTTGATGAGGCGGCCATAGCCCGACGACCAGCCTGCGTGTGTGACAACGCCGTCCGCAGTGGAATAGATGGGTGTCCCCACAGGTCCAGCGAAATCGGTACCCGAATGCATCCGACCCCAGCGCGGGCCAAATCCGGATGTGTAGCGGAAGTTGGCCTTTACAGGAATATCGAATGGTGCACGCTCAGCCGCGATGCGGTAAAGGTTGATCTCATCCATCCGGTCGATGATCCTATTGGCGCGACTTGCGTCTGGATCAGGCTCCCCCCCATTGGTGGAGAATTGCAGTGGGGTCAGTGGGCCGCCGGTGCCGGAATATCCGCGACGCACAGAAGAGATGAGGCTGTCAGGGTTCAAGCCGGCGTTCCGGAACATCTTTTCAAGTGGCTCGACGGACACAAGCATCGCCTCTTCCAACTGACGGAAGATTTGGTCGTTCTTTTCTTCGAGTAGTCGCAGTTCCAATTCCAGTTCTGCCGCATGGTCGAGCGCGAAGGCCGCGTCTGAGGCGATCTGATCGCGCTCTGCCGCCGTGTCAGCAAGAGCCGTGGCCAGCAGATCAAGCGTGTCGTTGGTTACTTCGGACGTTTGCGCCACGCTCCCTTGGCCGTTGGTGGCATCCGCAATGGATGCCAATTCCGCACGGGCCGCTTCACGTTCCTGCATCGTGTCGCGCAGCGTGGTTTGAACGGTATCGAGTGCTGCTCCCAATTCGCGGCGCCGCTCTTCGGTCCGCAAAAGCTCTGTCTGCATCATCGAGATCTGATCAAGTGCAGTGCTGAACCGCTGTTGCGCGGCGAGTGCTTCACCCGCGCGAAGGTCACGCTCTTCAGACAAGGCGTTCAGGCGTTGTTCATAAAGCAGTTGATCTCGTTGCGCTTGGGCGCGGAAATTGCCAGCGCCAATACTGTCCATCAAAAGGATCGCAGTCGCCACAATCGTCCAAGCCACGATGATGGAGACACCGGCCCAGGCGACAAGCTGTGTTTCGGATTTGAGGCGGATAAAGCGTGTCTCTTCATCAGAGCGCAGGAAAAGACGCTTTTCCGGAAACCACGCTTCGAGCCGTGCATGGATGCGTTGTGTCAGTCGTGTTCTCAACTTTGAAAGTCCGTCCCGATCCCGAATGCGCACCACCCCAGCACGTCGTCCGCGGCAGTTTTATAGACCTCAGCACATTCCTGCAACGAATTTGGTTAAAATCCGTTGCGTTTGGATGGCTCAAGCGACTTTTTGCCGCTTGTCCTTAGGTCTGCGGCACAGCCGCAGCCTCATTGGCGAGAGGCCAATAGAAATCGGGCGGCAGTCCCGCCTCTGCCCGCTTTTCTTCATTGAAGGGCGGCTTGAGGGTGGAGTGGAAATATTTGCGCACGAGGTCATGAAAGACCGGCGTAGGGTCGAGCCCGTCACGACCGCAAAGGTAGTTGAACCACTTGGACCCATAGGCCACGTGGTGCACCTCTTCGGCGTAGATCACGTCAAGCGCTGCAACCGCGCTTGTGTTCTTGGCCTGTTTGAAGAGTTTTATCATGTCCGGCGTGACGTCGAGGCCGCGCGCCTCCAACACCATTGGCACAACGGCAAGGCGGGCCATGATGTCATCCGTGGTGTCAGATGCCGCACGCCACATGCCGGCATGAGCGGGGAGGGCGCCGTAGTGGCTCCCCAGCTCTTCAAGGCAGTCACACATTAGGTTGAAATGCTTTGATTCTTCGTCCGCAGCTTTGACCCAATCATCGTAAAACCCAATGGGCATCTCGATGTCGGGGAAACGCGCGATCATGTCCCAATGCAAGTCGACTGCGTTGAGTTCGATATGAGCCACGGCATGCAACATCGCGATGCGTCCCGCATCGCTGCCAGGTTTGCGCTTTGGAACGTTGCGCGGGTCGAGCAGTTCGGGTGCTTCGGGACGTGCTGGGAAATTGGGCGGCGTGACGCGGCCAATCTCTGGCTTCTCACCTTTGGACCGTGCGGCTTGCCACGCGGCTGCGTGGGCGCGGGAGCGGGCGGTTTTCTCCCGCCCGTCGGCTGTGGTCAGCACATCAAGCGCCATGTCGCGGAGTGGCAGCATCTGGTGTTCCTAGAGTGCCTTCGCTGCCTCCAACACCGCGTCGGAATGGCCGGGCACTTTTACTTTGCGCCATATCTGCGCGATATTACCGTCCTGATCAATCAAGAAGGTCGCACGTTCAATGCCCATGTAGGTTTTGCCGTACATCGATTTTTCCACCCATGTGCCGTAACCCTCGCAGGTTTCCGCGTTGGCGTCCGAGACAAGGATCACGCCCAGATCATGTTTGGCGATGAATTTCTCATGTTTGGCGACGGTATCTTTTGAAACGCCCAAAATGACTGTGTTGGCTGCAGCGAAGTCTTCAGCCTGTTCGGTGAAGGCAATCGCCTCTGTCGTGCAGCCCGGCGTGTCATCTTTTGGGTAGAAGTAGAGCACGACCGCCTTGCCCTTCAAATCCGCCAAAGACACGGAGCCGCCGCCATCGCGGGGCAGGTCAAAGGTTGGTGCGGGATCCCCGATTGAGAGCTCGACCATTTGGATGCTCCTTTGTAATTTTGGCGTACCGTTGTTGGTGGTTTTAGGGCACAACGGGGGAAGTTAAAGGGGGCGCATGGCTGAAACCGATCCAGAGCTTGAGGACGCAAAGCGCAAGCGGCGGCGACGCGGCTGGCTGAGTTTGCGCGCGATCGTGGTGGTGGCCGCTGCGCCGTTGTTGTTTGGCTTGGTCGCGTTGGTCATGATGTTTGATCGCGAAGTGACCGCGCCCAGTTGGATCAAGACCACCGTGATTGAGCGCGCATCGGAGGCGCTGGCGGGTGGGTCGCTCGACTTTGACGCAATGACCGTGCGGGTAGGACACGATCTGCATCCTAGAGTGACACTGACACAGACGGAGTTCTTTGACGCTAATGGCGTGCGGCTCGCGGCGGTGGACAGGATTGAGGGGCTCTTGTCGCCGCGGGGTGTCTTGTTTGAGCAAGTGGCGCTTTTTCAAGAAGTTACGCTGGCGGGCACAGAGTTCCGTTTGCGTCGCGATGCGGGTGGTGGTTTTGCGCTATCCTTTGAGTTGGATGAGGAAGGCCAACAAGAGGCACTGGATTTGCAGGGTCAGCTCTTGCGACTGGATGCACTGTTCGAGCGTCCGGCGCTGGTTGCATTGGAGCAAGTCAAATTCAGCAACTTGAACTTGATTTTTGAGGATGACCGCGCGGGTCGTGACTTTGAGTTTGTCGATGGCGACATCGCGCTTGATCTGCGGGGGGAGGAGACGAACGCCCGCGCCACGCTGCACCTGATTGAAGAGGGGCAGAAGGGGGCGGTCGTGAGCGCCGCCTTTCTGCGCGACAGGGTGCAGGGGACAACTGCGATTCATGCGGAGATTGAAGAAGCGCCAGCCGATGTGATCGCGCTCCAGTCCGCGGCCTTGGCATGGCTGACAGCGGTGGACGCGGATGTGAGCATCAAAGCCGATGTGACTTTGGATGCGGCCAGCAATCTGGGTCCGGTTGAGGCGCAGCTTGATCTGTCCGCAGGTGCGTTGCGTCCCACGGAAACTGCGACGCCTGTGGCCTTTGATGAGGTCACTGCGCGCCTTGTCTACGACCCACGTAACCAGTCTGTGCAGTTCTCCGATGTCGGCTTGTCTACGGATTGGGGTGGAATGCACGCACAGGGGCAGGCGCTGCTAGATATCGGGGCCGACGGCCTCCCAAGCGAAATTATCATGCAGTTGGCCATGTCAGACATCTTGATCGACCCGCCTGACGTGTTCGAGGCGCGGCATGAGTCGGATCGGGCCAGCGTCGATCTGCGGCTGCGGCTTGATCCGTTTACCGTCGATATCGGACAGGTGGTTTTGGAGGATGACGCGCTGCCGGTGGTGGCATCGGGGGAGGTTTCGGCGGGCGACGACGGCTGGGAGGCGGCCGTTGATTTCGAAGTAGCGCGCACAAATCCTGAGAGTGTCTTTGCTTGGTGGCCCATTGACGCCAAACCCGGTGCGCGGCGTTGGCTGACCGCAAACGTCCGCGCAGGCGATGTGACCGATCTGGTTGGGGCGCTGCGATTGAAGCAAGGGCAGGCGCCCAATTTCAGCCTTGGCTATGAATTTGACGAGGCAGAAGTTAAATTCCTGAAAGAAGTGGCGCCGCTGATCCGTGGGCGCGGCTATGCCAGCTTTGTAGGCAACAGCTTTGCCATCGCCCTATCAGAAGGCGTGGTCGTCGCCCCGCAGGGTGGCGTGCTCGATTTTGCAGGGTCAGAGATGTTCATCCCCGATTTCACCGTCAAACACGGACCCATGCAGATAAAGCTGGCGATCAAAGGTGCGTTGCCCGCCGCACTGTCGACGATGGATTTGAAACCCTTTGAGCTGATGAAACGCGCCAATCTTCCGGTTGATGTGGCCGATGGGCAGGTCGTTGTGGACGGGCTTGTTCAAGTCCCGATGAAAACCAAAATGACCTACAATGAAGTCGAATATGCGTTCGAGGCCGACATTAATCGGGTGCGGAGCAATCGCTTGGTGCCCAATCGAGATCTTCGGTCGGTGTCGTTGAATTTGGATGTGGACCGCGATGGTTTGATCATTTCTGGGCCTGCGCGTCTAAGCGGAGTTCCTGTGATTGCTCGGTTTGAGCAGACGTTCGGCGAAGACAGCGCACGCAGGTTGACGGGGCAAGTGGAGCTGTCGCAGCGATTTCTAGATGGGTTTGACATCGCTCTACCGCCAGGCTCAATCGATGGTCGTGGTCGCGCCGATTTCGAAATAGCTTTGCCCAAAGATCAACCGCCGCAGTTTGCCCTCTCGTCAAACCTCCGCGGTGTCAGTGTCGAGATCCCTGCGTTGGGGTGGAGGCTGCCAGAGGCCAGCGAAGGGGTTTTGAGTGTCGAAGGTGAATTCGCCCAGCCCGCCCGCATTGATCGGATCGAGATTTCGGGCGGCGGTTTGAGCGCTGTAGGCGCTGTGCGCTTGCGGCCTGATGGGTCGTTGAGCCAAGCACGGTTTGCACGAGTGCAAATGGGCAGTTGGCTGAACTCGCCGATCACCGTACGCGGGCGCGGGGCCGGCGTGCCGGTGGCCATTGAAATGGCGGGTGGGACGCTTGACCTCAGACGGGCGCAGCTTGGGGGCGGTGCCAGTGGGGATCGCGGACCTTTGACCGTTGCGCTCGATCGGTTGCAGATCACAGAAGGGATCGCGTTGACCAATTTCAGCGGTGAGTTTGATGGCACAGGTGGCTTGTCGGGTGAGTTTCGCGGGCGTGTGAACGGTCAGGCGGAGGTGCGCGGTGTCGTAGCCCCGCGCAATGGCCGCTCCGCCGTGCGCATTCAAAGTGATGATGCGGGTGGGGCCGTAGCTGCTGCTGGTTTCTTGAAGAATGGCATCGGTGGTACGCTTGATCTCACGCTGCTGCCAACGGAAGGCGAGGGCAGGTTTGACGGCGCGTTGCGGATCGTCGGTCTGAGGGTGCGGGATGCGCCCGCGATGGCGGCGCTGCTCAACGCGGTCAGCGTCGTTGGCTTGCTTCAGCAGCTGGACGGGCAGGGCCTTGCCTTCGAAGAGGTCGACGCACAGTTCCGCCTGACGCCCACACAAGTGATTGTGACCCAATCGAGCGCGGTAGGGCCGGGCCTTGGCATTTCTTTGGACGGGCTCTACACGCTGGCCAGCAAGCAGATGGATTTTCAGGGTGTGATCTCTCCTGTGTATTTGCTGAACGGGATTGGATCCATTTTGACGCGAAAGGGCGAAGGGTTGATTGGGTTTAATTTCTCATTGCGGGGGCCATCAGACGCGCCATCGGTCGCTGTGAACCCCTTGTCCGCGCTGACACCCGGCATGTTCCGCGAGATTTTCCGCAGGCCCGCACCTCAGGTTGGCCAATGAAGCTGTCCGACTTTGATTTCGAGTTGCCCGAGGCGCTGATCGCGACACGGCCCGCCAAGCCACGGTCATCGGCGAAACTGTTGGTGGCTGGGCCAGAGACGATTGAGGATTTGCAGGTCACCGATCTTGTCGATCTGCTCAACCCAGGCGACCGATTGGTGCTGAACGACACCAAAGTTATCCCTGCACGATTGTTGGGTGTACGGCGTCGGGATGGCGAGGCCGGTCTGACAGAGGCGGCGATTGAGGTCACTTTGTTGGAACCCAAATCCGATGGCACATGGTCAGCCTTGGTGAAGCCGTTGAAGAAAGTGAAAGACGGGGAAGTCATCACCTTTTCTGATGCGTTTTCGGCGACGATGGTCGGGCGGGAGGATGGACAGGCGCGCCTGAAGTTTAGCTGTGAAGGTGAAGCCTTTGACGCGGCCCTGGCCGATGTCGGGGCAATGCCCTTGCCGCCCTATATTGCGGCAAAGAGGCCCGCGGATGAGCAGGACAAGACCGACTACCAAACCGCGTGGGCGAAACACAGCGGTGCGGTGGCTGCGCCCACGGCCTCTTTGCATTTTGACCGTCCGCTGTTGGAGGCGCTGAAAGCCAAAGGCGTGACGTTCACCTATGTGACTTTGCATGTGGGGGCAGGGACGTTCCAGCCTGTGAAGGTTGACGACATCAAAGATCATAAGATGCATGCAGAGCTTGGCCATGTCTCGCAAACTGCGGCGGATGCGGTGAACGCGACTAAAGCGGCAGGGGGGCGGGTGATCCCTGTGGGGACGACAGCGCTGCGGCTGGTCGAGAGTGCAGCTAAGGATGGCGAACTTCACGCTTGGGATGGGCCAACTGATATCTTCATCACGCCGGGCTTTGAGTTTCAGATCACAGACGCTCTGATGACCAACTTCCACCTCCCCAAATCGACTTTGATGATGCTTGTCTCTGCATTGCTGGGGCCGGAGCGGATCAAAGAGGTCTACGCGCAGGCGATTTCAAACGAATATCGCTTTTTTTCCTATGGCGATGCGTCTCTTTTGATGCCAAAGGGGCGCTAGAGCCCATTCGCGACAAGGCGAGTCGTTTGCGACCAAGACCCCGACCGCACGGCCAACAGTAAACTTTGATGACCAACGCATAGAAAGCGACGGCTATGATACAGGTATTCAACGCCTCTTGGGCCTTGTTCCTTGGCATGTTCATGCTGATGATCGGTAACGGCCTTCAAGGCACGCTGCTGGGTTTGCGGGGTGAGCTTGAGGGCTTTTCCACTTTTGCCTTGTCCGTGGTCATGTCCGCATATTTTGTGGGCTTCCTTTTCAGTTCGCGCCTGACGCCTTTGCTGATCCAGCGGGTGGGTCATGTGCGGGTCTTTGCGGCTTTGGGCTCGACTGTGTCTGCGGTCCTGATCCTCTATCCCGTGCTGACGGAGCCTTGGGCGTGGACCATTGGGCGCGTTATTGTCGGGTTCTGTTTTTGCGGCGTCTACATCACTGCGGAAAGCTGGCTCAACGATGCGTCCTCGAATGAGACGCGCGGTAAAGCGCTGTCGATCTATTTGATGGTTCAAATGGCGGGGATCGTTGCAGCGCAATACATCATCACGCAAGGCGATGTGTCGGGCTATATCCTGTTCATCATTCCGTCTGTCTTCGTCTCTTTGGCCTTTGCGCCGATCCTGTTGTCGATCCGCCCGACGCCTGCGTTTGAACAGGCGAAACGGATGACGATGAAACAGCTTGTTGCGGCATCGCCTTTGGCCTGCGTTGGGATGTTTTTGTTGGGGGGTGTCTTCTCCGCCCAATTTGGTATGAGTGCGGTCTATGGCTCGCAAGCGGGGCTAACCGTCTCTCAAATCTCGCTTTTTGTGTCGGTGGTCTATGTCTCTGCGCTAGTGGCGCAATGGCCGATTGGATGGCTCTCCGATCGTATCGACCGACGCATTTTGATCATCCTGACCACGGCCATTGGGGGGCTGGGTGGCCTGGTCGCGTTTATCTGGACAGGGAATTTCACCGTTATCCTGATTTCTGCGGCCATTGTTGGCGGCACCTCAAACCCGCTTTACGCGCTGCTGATCGCCTATGCGAATGACTATCTTGAGAAAGAGGATATGGCCGCAGCCGCTGGGGGTCTGCTGCTGATCAACGGGGTGGGGGCGATTATGGGCCCCATTATCGTGGGCTGGATGATGGAGACCATGGGCGCCGAAGGTTTCTGGCTTTTCACTGCGCTGCTCTTGATTGCTGTAGCCAGTTATGCGGGCTTCCGGATGATCCAGCGTCCACGTGGCGATTTGGATTTCGAGGCTGTGTCCTATGTTCCTGTCTCGGCGGCGACCACACAGGTTGCTGCCGAAATTGCGCAGGAGGTCTATATTGAGACAGAAGAAGACGAATCCTGACCGTTAGCGCAAAATAATTTGCCTTCCCTTGGGGAAGGTGTTTGGCTAATTCGTAAGATAGACGCGGAGTTACGATTATGACGCCTCAAGATGTGTTGTCGTTTTGGTTGGATGAGGTTGGAGCCGAAGGCTGGTATGCAAGGGTTGATGCGCTGGATGCCGAAATTCGGGAGAAGTTCCTGCCAACGTGGGAGCGGGCCAAGGAAGGGTCGCTTGGGCTTTGGCTAACCTGTGCGTCAGAGACGTTGGCTTATATCATCCTGCTCGATCAATTGTCGCGTAACATGCATCGTGAATCTCCGGACTCCTTTAAACTGGATGCGGCGGCTCTGGCGGCTGCGAAACTCGCCATCAGCCGCGACTGGGATCTTAGGATTGATGAGCCTGCGCGACAGTTTTTCTACATGCCACTGATGCATTCGGAAAACCAATGCGACCAAGACCGAGCGGTCCGTCTGTTCATGACACGGATGCCAGAAACCGGCCATCACAATATTGACCATGCTCGCGCGCACCGTGAGATCATCCGCCGTTTCGGGCGCTTCCCATACCGGAACGAGGTTTTGGGCCGGACATCCAGCGAGGCTGAGGAAAAGTTTATGTCTGGCGGTGGCTATGGCGTCATTCTGCGGGAGCTGCAGATGGCCGAGGAAGTGGCCTAGGGCCGCAGCTATTCCAAAGATCTAGAAACGATGACCCGTGCGCGAGCCTTGCGTCGCGCGAATACCCGCAATTCCCCTACGTCACTAGCAGGGCTGGAAAAAATAGTTTAATGCTAAACAAAATAATTTCTGTGGGGAGAGGCTCATGGCCGCGAAGACGTTTGATTTGATCGTGATTGGTGCAGGTCCAGGTGGTTATGTGGCTGCCATTCGGGGTGCGCAGTTGGGCATGGACGTCGCCATCATCGAACGGGAACATATGGGCGGCATCTGCTTGAACTGGGGGTGTATCCCGACCAAAGCGCTGTTGCGGTCGTCCGAAGTGTTCCATCTGATGCACCGCGCGAAAGAATTTGGTCTGACTGCTGACAAGCTGGGATTTGACCTCGACGCAGTTGTCAAACGGTCGCGTGCCGTGGCTGGGCAACTCTCAGGTGGCATTGCTCATCTGATGAAGAAGAACAAGATCACCACAATCATTGGTGAGGCGACGATCCTTGCCAAAGGTAAGGTGTCGGCGAAAACCGAGAAGGGCATAGAAGAGCTGGCCGCCAAGAACATCGTCTTGGCCACCGGCGCGCGGGCGCGCGAATTGCCGGGTTTGGAGGCGGATGGTGATCTGGTGTGGACCTACAAGCATGCCTTACAGCCCAAACGTATGCCCAAGAAGCTGTTGGTTATCGGTTCCGGCGCAATCGGCATAGAATTTGCGAGTTTCTTCAAAACGATGGGTGCGGATACCACCGTTGTCGAGGTGATGGACCGCGTTTTGCCTGTCGAAGATGAAGAGATCAGCAAATTCGCCAAGAAGCAGTTCGTCAAGCAAGGCATGACGATCATGGAGAAATCCATGGTCAAGCAGTTGGACCGCGCCGACGGCAAAGTCACCGCGCATATTGAGACGGGCGGCAAGGTTGAAAAGCTGGAGTTCGACACGGTGATTTCCGCTGTCGGGATTGTGGGCAATGTTGAAGACCTCGGCCTCGAAAACTTGGGCGTGAAAATTGATCGCACCCATGTCGTGACCGATGAATACTGCCGTACAGGTGTTGATGGGCTTTTTGCCATTGGCGATATCGCGGGCGCACCGTGGCTGGCGCACAAGGCGAGCCATGAGGGCGTGATGGTGGCCGAATTGATTGCGGGCAAGCATCCGCATCCGGTGAAGCCGGAAAGCATTGCGGGCTGCACCTATTGCCATCCACAAGTGGCCTCCGTCGGGTTTACTGAGGCACAGGCGAAAGAGAAGGGCTATGACATCAAGGTCGGCCGCTTCCCGTTCATCGGCAACGGCAAGGCGATTGCGCTGGGTGAGCCTGAAGGCCTGATCAAGACCGTGTTTGATGCTAAGACGGGTGAGCTTTTGGGCGCCCATATGGTCGGCGCTGAAGTGACCGAATTGATCCAAGGCTATGTCGTCGGGCGCCAGTTGGAGACAACGGAAGAAGACCTGATGCACACCGTCTTCCCGCATCCAACACTGTCAGAGATGATGCACGAAAGCGTTCTGGACGCCTACGGGCAGGTCATCCACATGTAATTATTGCGCCCCGTGAGGGGATGAGGAGCCGCCCTGATCGGGCGGCTCTTTCTTTATCGACGGTCAATGGCACCTGCCCCGCGACAGATCGATCGAGGCCGATGAAGTAAGTGACGACATAATCGACGGGCTCCTCAGGTAGCATGATTATCGCAGGGTTGCCCGCATCGGTGTAGCCGTAGGCTTGCAATGCCGCACTGTTTGTCGCGCCGACCTGTCCGATGCAGATGTATTCACCCTTGTAATTGGGTCCGACCCAATCGACGGTGATTGTGCTGCCAGCCTCTTCTTCGGCGGGAAGGTGACACGCTGATCTCAACACCCGTGATCATAATCTCCGCACCGCCAAGGGGGTCGCGACCGTCGGCTTTGAAGTATTGGATCAGATGCGGGCCTTCTTCTGGGGCATCATCAGGGTGACGGATTTCCGTCTCGCAGATAGGTGAAGTTTTATCACGCATCTGCACCCGTCGCGCCAACTTTGCCGATGCCGATATAGTCGTCATCCTCCCCTGGCCCGTCCCAGCCCACTTCAATCGTGGAGCCTAGCGGTGCTACGCTTGGCGCAATGACACGCGCGGTTTCAACAGGGTCGGGGAAGGCAATCTTCACCTCAGCGGGTTTGCCGCCTATGACGACAAACTGCTTGTTAAGGTCTGTCCCCAGCGCGACGCAGTAGGCGTTGGCGACATGGGATCCTTATGGCAGATCTTGCATCAGTGGGTTGCCCGTCACATCGTCCAGATTGAGCCCATCGCCATCATTAATGTCCGAGTGCACTGGCCCGTCGACCATCATATCGGTCCCCTCGATCACTGCCGTCAGTTTGCCGGTTGAAAACAGCGGCTCCGGCTCTTGCACGGGGATTGCAACTGCGACCTCTGTCAAAGCCTCGACCAACTGGTCGGCTGTGTCGGCGGTTAGGAATTTGCCACCGGTTTCGGCTGCGGCGCAAGGATCGGGATTACAGGTTTCAACGCCATCTGAGACGAGGATCACTGTTGCCGTGTCTGCAGTATAGCGCAGCGCCTCGGCAGCGGCGATGACGGCATCTGTCATCGGTTTCTTGCCCAACGGTTTGATGCCGGAGACGGCAGCGCGGATTGCGTCAGCGGTGTCGGGGCAGGGGCGACAACCGTCTCAATATCCGTGCAGTTGCCGCGTTCCGTCGGGATCGACTCCAACAGATCGCCCACCACATCCTGAGCGATGGTGATTTTGGCGACGCCATCAATCTGGCCCCACATGGAGCCCGACCCATCCATGACAAGGATGGTGTTTGGTCGGTCTTGTGCAAAAGCGGTAGACGCTGCCAAAGCCGTGGCAGCGCAGGCTGTCAAAAAGCGCATAACAATATCCCATTCTACAAATTCACCCCACCAGACCACAGTGCATTGATCCAGCAAAGGCTTTGTCAGGAGAGGTCAGGAATACCTCACCCTTGGCGAAAATAATTTCCCGCATGTTCTTTCTTTGTTCCTTACTGTGGGTGGCGTAATTGATTTAGCGCGTTATCTAACCAGCAACACGCCATGGGGGCTTACATGCCAGAACTCAAAAATATCGAAGTGCGCGGTGCGCGGGAGCACAATCTGAAATCGATTGATGTTGATATTCCTCGGGATCAGTTGGTTGTGATTACGGGGCTGTCGGGCTCTGGCAAGTCCTCTTTGGCCTTCGATACAATCTATGCCGAAGGGCAGCGGCGGTATGTGGAAAGCCTGTCGGCCTACGCACGGCAGTTCCTCGACATGATGGAAAAGCCGGATGTGGATCACATCGCTGGCCTGTCGCCGGCGATTTCGATTGAGCAGAAGACGACCTCCAAAAACCCGCGGTCGACCGTCGGGACAATTACCGAGATTTACGACTATCTGCGGCTTTTGTTCGCGCGTGTCGGGACGCCTTATTCGCCGGCCACAGGGATGCCGATTGAGGCGCAGCAGGTGCAGGACATGGTCGACCGTGTCATGACAATTGAAGAGGGGACACGCGGTTACATGCTGGCCCCGATCATCCGCGACCGGAAGGGCGAATACCGCAAAGAGTTTTTGGAACTGCGCAAGCAGGGCTTCCAACGTGTAAAAGTTGATGGTGAATTCTACGATCTGGATGAGTCGCCAACACTCGATAAGAAATTCCGACATGACATCGACGTTGTTGTCGACCGGATTGTCGTGCGGGAGGGGATAGAGACCCGTTTGGCCGACAGTTTCCGCACCGCTTTGGATTTGGCAGACGGCATTTGTATTCTGGAAACCGCGCCGACGGAGGGTGATCCTGAACGTGTCACCTTCTCCGAAAATTTTGCGTGCCCTGTGTCTGGCTTCACCATTCCAGAGATTGAGCCGCGTCTCTTTTCCTTTAACGCGCCTTTTGGGGCCTGTCCGGACTGTGACGGCTTGGGCGTTGAGCTGTTCTTTGACGAACAATTGGTCGTACCAGATGTGACGCTGAAGATCGCAGATGGGGCGCTGGCCCCGTGGCGGAAGGGCAAAAGCCCCTATTTCCTGCAAACCATTGAAGCCATCGCCAAACACTATGGGTTCAACAAGAACGACCGCTGGAAAGACCTTGATCCAAAGGTCCAGCAAGTGTTCCTGCGCGGGTCCGGCGAGGAAGAGATCAAGTTCCGCTATGACGAAGGTGGCCGCGTCTATCAGGTGGAGCGGGCCTTTGAAGGCGTGATCCCGAATATGGAGCGGCGCTATCGCGAGACGGACAGCAACTGGATCCGCGAAGAGTTTGAGCAATATCAAAACAACCGTCATTGTGGCACCTGCAACGGTTATCGCCTGCGGGCGGAGGCTTTGGCGGTGAAGATCGGGAAGGCGGACAACCTGATGCATGTGGGTCAGGTCGTGCAGATGTCGATCAAGGAAGCCTACGACTGGTGCCTGACGGTGCCTGACGCGCTGACACCTCAGAAGAACGAGATTGCCAAAGCGATCTTGAAAGAAATTCGGGAGCGGCTCGGCTTCCTCAATAACGTCGGGCTGGAGTATCTGACGCTGTCGCGCAGTTCTGGCACTTTGTCAGGTGGTGAAAGCCAGCGGATTCGGCTGGCGTCCCAGATCGGGTCCGGTTTGACGGGCGTTCTGTATGTCTTGGATGAACCGTCCATCGGCCTTCACCAGCGCGACAACGATCGCTTGCTCACAACGCTGAAAAACCTGCGAGATCAGGGCAACACCGTGATCGTTGTTGAACATGATGAGGAAGCGGTGCGCGAGGCGGATTACGTCTTTGACATCGGTCCGGGCGCGGGTGTGCATGGCGGTCAGGTCGTCGCTGAAGGCACACCACAGCAGATCATGGAAAACGGCGCGTCGATCACGGGTCAATACCTTATCGGCACACGGGAGATTTCGGTCCCTCTAGAACGGCGGAAGGGCAACGGCAAAAAGCTGCAAGTCGTCAAAGCGACGGGTAACAACCTGCAAAACGTGACCGTTGATTTCCCGCTGGGCAAGTTTGTCTGCGTCACGGGTGTTTCGGGTGGCGGCAAATCCACGTTGACCATAGAGACCCTTTTCAAGACCGCGTCGATGAAACTGAACGGCGCACGGCAGACACCTGCGCCTTGTGAGACCGTCAAGGGCCTCGAGCATCTAGATAAGGTGATTGATATAGACCAGCGTCCAATTGGCCGGACGCCACGGTCGAACCCAGCGACCTACACGGGCGCCTTCACCCCGATCCGTGATTGGTTCGCTGGTCTGCCAGAAGCGAAGGCGCGGGGCTATAAGCCTGGGCGGTTTAGCTTCAACGTCAAAGGCGGGCGCTGCGAGGCTTGTCAGGGTGACGGTGTTATTAAGATCGAAATGCACTTCCTCCCCGACGTTTATGTTGAATGTGAAACCTGCAAAGGCGCGCGCTACAACCGCGAAACGTTGGAGATTAAGTTCAAGGACAAGTCGATTGCGGATGTGCTCGACATGACCGTCGAAGAAGGACAAGAGTTCTTCAAAGCGGTGCCGTCTATTCGCGATAAGATGGACGCGCTGATGCGGGTTGGCTTGGGCTATATCAAGGTGGGCCAGCAGGCTACGACGTTGTCAGGTGGTGAAGCGCAGCGGGTGAAGTTGTCGAAGGAATTGGCGAAACGCTCAACCGGACGCACGCTGTATATTCTCGATGAACCGACCACCGGCCTCCATTTCGAAGATGTGCGCAAGCTGTTGGATGTGCTGCATGAGCTTGTGGATCAAGGTAACACGGTGATCGTGATTGAGCATAACCTCGATGTAGTCAAAACCGCCGACCATATCATCGATATCGGGCCGGAAGGCGGCGATGGCGGTGGTCAGGTTGTGGCCGAAGGCACACCAGAACAGGTGGCGGAGGTCGAGGGCAGCCACACCGGTCGGTATCTCAAACCCATGCTAAAGGCGAAGATCGCGGCGGAATAGACTACTTCGCCGCGCCCTGCCATTTCGCTTCATTCGCCTCAATCGCTGCGATGCGGACGTGGGTCTTGGGGTGGCTCATGATCCATGCAGGGATGGCTGCGCCGCGTGCGCCGGTGAGATGTTCCAGCTTCTCAAACAGCGATTTTTGCGGGGCTGTTCCGATGCCCGATTTCACCAAGAGTGCGGAGGCATAGGCGTCTGCCTCAAATTCATCCGCGCGCGACAGGCGTGCGGCCAGCAAGCTCATCGCGAAGCTGGCGAGATACGGCCCGATAAACGGGATAAAGCGTCCAAGGATCATAGCGAGCGCGGTGCGCATCGCGTTCTGACCCGAAAAGTCGATCATCCGACGACGGGAGTGTCCCAGCGCCACATGCCCCAGTTCATGCGCGATGACGGAGGCCATCTCTTCTGCTGATACGTCACCCGCGCGGTAGCGGTTATAGAACCCACGCGTGATGAAGATGCGCCCATCTTGGGCAGCAAGGCCGTTAACTGGTTCAATCTCGTAAATGTGGACTTTGATCCGTTCGATATCCAAGGCGCGGGCCATCTGATCGGTTAGGGCCTTGAGCTTTGTGTCAGCCAATTCGGTCGAATTGGTGTCGAGCTCTCGCGAGGTGCGCCAGACAGAAAACCGATAGAGGGCGAGGCCATAGAGCACGGCCAGAAGCATCGGAAAAAATTTTATCATGGTGCTAATATGGGGGCCGATTTCACAGTGTCATCTGACGCAAACTGAGGTATTATGTCGCGACAGTCGTTCGCATCCATTTTCCGTGACAAGAACAGAGTGGCCCAACGTCATGGCAAGTTTAGTTTCGTCATCCATCAAGATCATATGCAAGAAAAACACCTGGTTCTTTCGCATGAGCAATGGATTGCCTTCGTAGAACATGGGGAAATCTACCCAGATCGGAGTGTAGACCGCGCCCATTCCATAACCGCAGGCCTTTAACCGGGCATGACCCATTCCAGCCGCATCAAATACGGCGGCATGCGCCGCATAGACATCTCCCATCGGGGCGTTTGGTCGGATGGCCGTTTCACAGGCTATGAGCGCTTCTTCTGCCAGATCATGCATGCGTTTTTGTGTATTGCACAGCTCTCCAATCACAATCGTTCGCATCATGGCTGCGTGATAGCGGGCGAAGGTGCCTGACCATTCAAGTGTGAGTTGGTCTTGCGAACTCAGATGCCGCCGGCCGGAGAAATATCGGCACAGTAATGCTCTGTCACCGGACCCGATGATGAATTCATTGCCTGCATAATCTCCACCCCCTTTGAATACAGCGCCTTGCATCGCGGCCAGTATGTCGCCTTCGAAAGCATCTGGGGCGGCAATGTCGAGGGCGGCATCCAACGCGTCATCCGACAATTTTGCTGCTTTGCGATGCATGGCAACTTCGGCTTCTGATTTTTCACGACGGAGGTCGCGGATCAACTCCGAAGTATCGATGAGGTTTGGAATTACTCTGCGAATGGCTTGTCCGTTGGCGTCAGTCAGGCCCGCTGTTGCGCTCTCGAAACCAATATTGGAAGAGATGCCCAATTCTGCCAACAAAGCGGCAAGGTGCCGGGCGGGGTCGATCGCTTCTTGATCCGGCCAGATGTGGATTTGCGCATCAGTTAGGGTTGAGGTTAGGCGCGCTTGTCTCAAGTCAGGCGTTCGTGTCAGCAAGTGCAGGTCGCCCTTGGATGTCAGAACAAGGCATTGGAACATAGCAAAGCCAAACGTGTCGTAGCCGCATATCCAATATTGGCTTTCAGGCGCGAACATCAAAAGCGCGTCGAGACCTGACCTTTGAAGAGCTTCAGTCGCACGGCTTTGGCGGGTGGCATATTCGGTTTCACTAAAATGCAATGTCATGTGAATGATAGTCCTGAAGGCGTAGTGTCAGGTCAAGCGTTACCTGCCCAAGACTTTCATCCCGCTTTCTATCCCCGACAGGGTCATCGGGACCATGCGGTCAGCGCCAAAAATTTGTTGGATCATGGCGATGGATTGGGTGTAGCCCCAGTATTTCTCAGGCACCGGATTGATCCAAAGATGCCCTAGCCATTGGTCACGCGCGCGTTCGAGCCAAACTTGACCCGCCTCTGGGTTCCAATGCTCATTGGCACCGCCCGCGAAGGCAATCTCATAAGGGGACATGCTGGCGTCGCCCACGAAAATGCATTTGTAATCTGGGCCATAGGTTCGCAGCACGTCCCATGTTGGGGTTTGTGCGTTCCAGCGGCGGCGGTTGTCTTTCCACACGCCTTCATAAAGGCAGTTATGAAAATAGAAGTGCTCCATGTGTTTAAACTCGGCTCGTGCGGCGCTAAAAAGCTCTTCCACGATCTTCACATGCGGGTCCATTGATCCGCCGATGTCCAGAAACAGCAGCACTTTGACGGCGTTACGCCGTTCGGGGCGGGTTTTGACATCGATATAGCCGTGTTCTGCTGTGGCTCGGATCGTGCCCGGCAGATCAAGCTCCTCCACCGCGCCATCGCGGGCCCAGCGGCGCAAGCGCTTCAAAGCGACCTTGATGTTGCGGGTGCCCAATTCGACGTCGCCATCGAAGTTACGAAACTCCCGCTTGTCCCAAACCTTGACCGCGCGGCGGTGGCGGCCTTCTTTTTGGCCAATCCGCACACCTTCGGGGTTGTAGCCATAGGCACCAAAGGGCGACGTGCCTGCCGTGCCGACCCATTTGCTGCCGCCTTGGTGGCGGCCTTTTTGTTCTTCCAGCCGCTTTTTCAGCGTCTCCATCAAATTGTCGAAGCCGCCCAGGGCCTCAATCTCTGCTTTTTCCTCATCACTGAGGTGTTTTTCGGCGAGCTTTTCGAGCCAGCCCGCAGGAATGTCGACCGCGTCGAGGACTTCGGCGGTGGAGATTGCCTCAAGCCCTTTGAAGGTGGTGGCGAAGGCTTGATCAAAGCGATCGATATGGCGTTCATCTTTGATCATGATTGCGCGGGCGAGGAAGTAGAAGGCTTCGATATCATAGGTCGCAAGACCGGCCTTCATCGCTTCCAAGAACGACAGAAACTCGCGCAGGCTGACGGGAACTTTGGCGCGTCTCAGATTGTCGAAAAACGGCAGGAACATTTAGGTGTAGCTGCGCTCAATAAAGATCAGAAGGAAGAGACCGAGAAGGGCAAAGATCATGGCGAAGACCGCGCCCCATTGCAGCATGTCGAGCAGTTTGCCGCCGCGCATCTTTGCACGGACCGCACCGACGATTGCGCCGATCAAAAGACCTGCCAAGGGGTAGATCATGCTGTGATCCTTCTAGAAGGGGCGCAGCGCCGCGATTTCGGCCAAACGCGCCTGAACGTTTCGGTTTGAACCAAAGCCGTATCTTGCCCAGCCGAGACTGTCCAGTCGGACCGTCTCAGCGGCTTGGGCATTGCCGCGCATGTCCAAGGCTTCGGCCTTGAACATCATCAAGGTGGACATCAGGGCGGCGTCTTGGTGGCGGTACGCCACGGGGATCGCATCGTCGGTGATGGACAGGGTCCCTTCAACATCACCGCGCGCCAAGGCGAAGGCTGCCCGTTGGGCGGAGATATGGGCACGGTGAATTTCCATATCGGGGCTGGCTTGGTAGAAGCTATCGGCGCGTTCAAACGCGCTGAGCGCCGCTTCCGGATCAGACCGGATCAGCAACCGGCCAGAGGCATAATGTGCAAAGCCTTGGCGCGGACCAGACCAGCCTTGGCGTTCGCCGAGTGCGATGGCGCGTTCTGCTGCGCGTTGACGGCGTGCCAAGGCCGATCCGCGCAGAAGGGCGGTTTGCATCGCGTCCATCCATTCTGGCGATGTTTGCCTTGGTCGCTCGGACCGTTGCAATTCGCCTGCGGGATTGAGCCGCGCGAGAATGCCGTTGATCCGGTTGGACACTTGGCCTGCCGTCATGCCGTTGGCCAATTCGGGCGCGTAATAGGCTTTCAGGATCAGTATATCGAACCCTGTCAGCACTGGATGGATGTTGTCATCGTTAAAGACGCTGTCGGGTAGGCGGTAGAGATCATTGAGCGGGCCCAAAGCCTGCGCCAATTCCTCATGCAGGCAGTCGCGCTGCTCTTGCGGGGTAGCCTCCGCCGGAATGAAGATCGTGGCGGTGTCGCGGTGGGTGAGCGTGGCCCAATCGAGGGCTTTGGTGCGGCGATTGCGCTGAAAATCAGCCCATGAGGTGACGTTCGGCACGACAAAGCACGACGCATGCGGCACGGCGAGCTGCAACTGGCGCTGCGGGATCGTTTCAATTGTGATATTCGCAGTATACGCATCGGTCCGCATGATGCTGATCCCAGCTTCCCCCCTCAGTCGAGTAAGCAGGGCGGTCAGATCATTGGTCAGGCTTGGCGATGGCACGGTTTCGAAGCGCACCGTGATTGCCCCGTCAAAGCGGGTCAGGATTGGCAGGCGACGACCGTTTTCCATGCGGAAAGACAGATCCATGAAGTCTTGTGCAATTTCCGTGTTGGAGCGGCTTGCAGGCCGCACGGTGGACGCGCCAAAGGCCTTCAGCGGCGGAAGCGTCTGGATCGTGTTTGCTGCGCGGGTGACGGCGCTTGGATCATTATTGACAGGCGCACAGGCGACAAGCAGGCAGAGAGCGGCAATGCCCGACCGGCGGGCGATGAGACTGTTGGGTGGAAGAAATTGGTCGCGCAGACGATTGAGCGGCCCAAAAGGGCGCAAAGACAATGCCTGAGACAGCCATGCCACTGATCTGTTCTCCTTCGTGCCGTCAGCCCAACCGCAGTGGGCTGCGGACCCTCATGATCGGGGTCAGCACCATCAACTATGGAAGAGGGAGGTAAATCATCCACTAAAGTAAGCGCGGCGCAGAATTCAGTGCCGCGTTGCATGGAAGACTCAGGATCAGCGTTGGCCGCGGGCCATAAACGCCAGTCGTTCGAACAAATGCACGTCTTGTTCGTTTTTCAGCAATGCGCCGTGGAGCTTCGGCAGCGCATTTGCGCCATCCCGCATCAGATCATCCGCTGTGAGGTCTTCGGCCAGAAGTAATTTCAGCCAATCCAAAACCTCTGACGTGGAGGGCTTTTTCTTCAGGCCAGACGTGTCACGGATTTCATAAAACTGGGTCAGGGCGGTCGTCAGAAGCGCCTCTTTGATGCCGGGGTGATGCACTTCAACGATTTTGCGCATCGTGTCAGCATCGGGGAACTGGATGTAGTGAAAGAAGCAGCGGCGCAGGAAGGCGTCTGGCAGCTCTTTTTCATTGTTTGACGTGATAATGACGATCGGGCGGTTGTCCGCGTTGATCGTTTCACCAGTTTCGTAGACGTGGAATTCCATCCGGTCGAGCTCTTGTAGAAGATCGTTGGGAAACTCGATGTCCGCTTTGTCGATCTCATCAATCAGAAGCACGACCTTTTCGCCAGCTTCAAACGCCTGCCAAAGTTTGCCCTTCTTGATGTAGTTTTTGACGTCGTGGACACGCTCATCACCCAACTGGCTGTCCCTCAGGCGGCTGACAGCATCGTATTCATAAAGGCCCTGCTGCGCTTTCGTGGTCGATTTGATGTGCCATTCGATCATTGGCAGGCCCAAAGCGGCGCTGACTTGACGCGCCAACTCGGTCTTGCCGGTCCCTGGTTCGCCTTTGACCAGTAGAGGGCGTTCCAACGTCACGGCGGCATTGACCGCAATTTTCAGATCTTCGGTTGCCACATAGCTTTCAGTGCCTTGGAATCGCATGTCTGCCTCATCAAAAATTTCTGCGCACCCTATGCGCGCTTTGTCGCTGCATCAACAGTCCGTATCCAGCTGTTTTTGGGGGTGACAGTCCGCCCGCAAAGGCGTAGAGGAGGCACAATTCGTAAGGGGAGTATCTTTTGTCGCCGAGTAGCCCGGCCCAAAAGGGAAGTTGAAGGGAAATGAGCATGAAAGCTGAAGTTTTCTTGGATGACGATTACCGTCCTGCAGAAGACGAACCATTCATGAACGATCGCCAGATCGAATACTTCCGTCGGAAGTTGGTGAATTGGAAGAACGACATTCTCGACAACAGCAGCGATACCGTTGCCGGTATGAAGGATCAAACGCGCAATATTCCCGACGTTGCAGATCGCGCGTCAGAGGAAACGGACCGCGCGTTGGAACTGCGTACCCGTGACCGCGAGCGCAAGCTGGTCACCAAAATCGACGCCGCACTGCGTCGCATTGACGAGGGTGAATACGGTTATTGCGCCATTACGGGGGAGCCAATTTCCCTCAAGCGTTTGGATGCACGCCCGATCGCGACGATGAGCCTTGAGGCGCAAGAACGCCACGAGCGCCGTGAGAAAGTCCATCGCGACGACTGATCTAACAGACACCACCGTTGGCATTGTCGGCGGTGGCATTGGCGGTTTGACCGCAGCGCTTGCTTTTGCTGACCGCGGCGCAACCGTTTGTGTTTTTGAACAAGCGCCAGAATTTACTGAGGTTGGAGCAGGGATTCAGATTACCCCAAACGCGGGCCGCGTGCTAGATGCACTGGGGCTTTTGCAACAATTGTCGGTCCTCGGTGTGGTGTCGGAGGCTGTGGTGCCCGTAGATGGGCTGACCGGCAAACCGATCACAGCTTTTGGTCTTACTAAGCAGTCCCCGTCTTATCATTTCGTCCATCGCGCCAAACTCATCGACCTGTTGGCGGGGGCCTGCGGGAAGCGGGGCGTGGTCTTGCGAACCGACACTCGCGTGCTGAGTGCCACCCCAGATGGTCAAGTGACCTTTGAAAGTGATCTGTCAGCGGGCGGGTCCCAAGCCACTGACTTCGACCTCGTCGTCTTTGCAGACGGTATTCATTCGATAGGCCGAATTTTGTTGAATGGAGCCAGTGAACCTTTCTTCACCGGGCAGGTCGCATGGCGGGCGATTGTGCCTGGCAACATGGAACCATGTGCGCAGATCGCGATGGGGCCGGGAAAGCATATCGTGACCTATCCATTGGGCTCCGACCAAATTAACGTCGTTGCGGTTCAGGAGCGGTCAGACTGGGCGGAGGAAGGCTGGTCACACCCAGATGATCTAGCAAATCTGCAATCAGCGTTTTCAGATTTTGCGCCCAGTATCAGAGAGTTGCTGGGTCGTGCTGAACAATCACACCTCTGGGGCCTCTTCCGCCATGAGCTGGTGGAGCGGTGGCAGTCCGGGCGTCTCGCGATCCTCGGCGATGCGGCGCATCCGACGCTCCCATTTTTGGCTCAAGGCGCAAATTTGGCAATTGAGGATGCTTATGTCTTGGCGCGGACAGTTGGGGAGTTGGGTGTGGCGGAGGGCCTTCTAACTTTTCAGGCGACGCGGGTGCCACGCGTAAAACGCGCCATTGCGGCTGCGAATGCCAATGCTGTCAACTATCACCTATCTGGATCACGCCGCGTGGTGTCTCAGATGGCCCTCAAAGGCATTGGGCGGGTGGCGCCCGATGCGTTCCTGAAACGACTCTCATGGCTCTACGATCACGACGTTACCGCCTAACCATCAAAAAAAGGCCGCTCAAGAGCGGCCCGCCGTCTTAGCGTTTCTCGATATCGACGTAGTCACGCATCGTTTCGCCCATATAAAGCTGGCGTGGGCGGCCGATTTTGAGGGCTGGATCGGAGAGCTGTTCTTTCCACTGTGAAATCCACCCAACCGTCCGCGACAGTGCAAAGATCGGCGTGAACATTGATGTGGGGAAGCCCATCGCTTCGAGGATGATGCCAGAATAGAAATCCACGTTCGGGAACAGCTTCTTCTCCGCGAAATATGGGTCGGCGAGTGCCGCTTTTTCCAGCTCTTTGGCGACCTGTAGCGTCGGGTTGTTTTCCACGCCCAGTAGGTCGAGCACCTCATCCGCGCTTTCCTTCATCACGGTCGCGCGGGGGTCGAAGTTCTTGTAGACACGGTGGCCAAAGCCCATCAGACGGAATGGATCCTCTTTGTCTTTAGCGCGGGCGATGAATTCCGGAATGCGGTCAACGGTGCCGATTTCACGCAGCATCTCAAGACAGGCTTGGTTTGCGCCGCCGTGGGCCGGGCCCCAAAGACAGGCGATACCTGCTGCAATGCAGGCGAATGGGTTCGCGCCGGAGGAGGAGGCGAGACGAACTGTGGACGTTGATGCGTTCTGTTCGTGATCCGCGTGCAGGGTGAAAATACGGTCCATCGCGCGGGCAAGGATCGGATCGACCTGATATTCCTCCGCCGGGACGGAGAAGCACATACGCAAGAAGTTAGACGCATAATCCAGATCGTTGCGCGGATATACGAAAGGCTGGCCGATGTGGTACTTATAGGCCATCGCTGCAATCGTTGGCATCTTCGCAATCAAACGGATGGACGCGACTTCGCGCTGCCATGGGTCAGCGATATCGGTGGAGTCGTGATAGAATGCAGACATCGCGCCCACCACGCCAACCATGATAGCCATTGGATGAGCATCGCGACGGAAGCCACGAAAAAAGTTCATCATTTGCTCGTGAAGCATCGTGTGATTGGTCACGCGGCTTTCAAAGTCTTCCAGCTCGGTCGCGGAGGGCAGCTCACCGTAAAGCATCAAATAGCAGACTTCGAGGTAGTGTGATTTTGCCGCCAACTGATCGATTGGATAGCCACGGTGCAAAAGCTCACCCTTGCCGCCATCGATAAAGGTGATGGTCGAGTCGGTGGAGGCTGTCGATGTGAAGCCTGGATCATAGGTGAACACGCCAGCCTGACCATAAAGCTTGCGGATGTCCAAAACATCTGGACCAGCGGTGGGAGAGCAGATCGGCAATTCGTAATCTTGCCCATCAATAGTCAGC